>NZ_JAQHXR010000002.1:300000-465419 GCF_027859255.1 Helicobacter ibis | reverse complement strand
TTAGAGCATTTTGAGTTCTTTGTATATTATCATTTATGGCTTTAGCCATAGAACCAAATTCATCATTAGATGTTATAGCTATTGGTTTAGGAGCTTGTTTTGATTCATAGTTTATGTATTTAAAGAATGAAAGTAGACCTTGTTGGATAGTGTAGAGTGGATTCAAATATCTTGAAATGATCAAGTACAATACAGCAATTGTGGCTATTATTAACACTAATACCATTATTGCTTGATTTATTAGGCCAGCATTTACTTTTTGGTTTATGTAATACAAATCAGCCGAAGAACAGATAGAATATGAGGTACCATAGAAATTTTCAATATTATTACATACTCCAAGACTATCATGATTTTGTGGATTTACATATTCAAATGTTTTTAGGTTACCAACTTGTTTAGAGTTGTTAAATAAAATATCATGCTCTTCTGTTTTTTGAAGCTGATTTTGTGCTAATTTTGATGATATAACTGGAACTTGATTTGCATCCATTATCATCAACTCACCATTTTCTACAGCCATACCACTCAGAGAATCATTTATAGCTGATAGAGCTATATCTATACCAAATACACCTATTAGAGTATCGCCTTTATAAAAAGCTTTAACTATACTTATACAAGGAAGTTTTGTAAGTTCATCTTCATATACTGGAGTTATGTATATGTCATTTCTTCTTATAGCCTCTTTATACCATTGCTTTTCAGTTCCTTTAACCTGTTTACCATCTAAAATATCAAATGCTCGCTTTTCTTGATCTGATACGGCACTACTAATTATAATATCTCCATTTGGTAAACCAAAAAATGCACTTAGTGCACCTAATTTTTTCAATATTGTAAGGTTTGGAGCTATATTCTCTATAATGCTTTCCTGTGAGTTTATATTATGAATTGGAAGATTGTCTAAGTATAATATCCATTGTTGAAAACCATTTACCTTTTCATTGTAGAAGCTTTCTACCATTTTGCTAGATGCATTGACACGTTGTATTTCAGCATTTTGTTCCTCTTCTAGCAATATGTTTTTGCTTGAGTTAAAGCTTACAATACCTAGAACAATTAAAGATATCGCAGAAAATACAGACGCAATTATTGCTAACTTTAATTTCAAACTATTCATTTTACTTCCTTGTATGATTAATGTTTCTATATTAGTCCATTTGTCTTCTTAAAAATGCGGGGATATCCAGAACTTCATCATTAACAAACTCTCCACCGCTAACTTTCTTTTTATTTATTAGTGTGTCTTGCTGGTTGATTTTTTTGCTCATGTCTTTTGGATTGACTAATCTCAAAGTAGAGTTATCCTCATTTTCAGTTTCTTGTGATGTGGATACTATGTTATTTTCTTTTTCAAATCCTGTTGCAACTATTGTTACTCTTACTTTGTCTTTTTCTATATTTGAATCTGTAGCAGTTCCAAAGATAACATCTGCTTCTTGGTCTGCATTACTATATACTATTTCCATTGAATCTGAAACTTCTGTTAATGGATAATCTGGGTGTAGATAGAAATGAACTAAGATACCTTTTGCACCATTTATAGACATGTTGTCAAATAGTGGAGATTCTATTGCCATTTTTATAGCTTCTTTTGCTGCGTCAGTACCACTAGATTCGCCTATTCCCATAAGTGCCATACCTTTATGATTCATAACAGTTTTAACATCGGCAAAATCCACATTTATATCATCCTGTCCATGCGAAAGAATTATGCCACTCATACCATTTACTGCTCTCACAAGGACATCATCTACAATCCTAAAGCTATCCTTTAAACCAAGATTTTTATCTACTATTGATAATAATTTTTCATTTGGTATTACAACAATAGAATCACTCTCAGCTTTTAACTCTTTGTATCCTTCTTCGGCTAGTTTCTCTCTTTTTCTACCTTCCCATCTGAATGGTTTTGTTACTATTGATACAGTTAGAGCACCCACTTCTCTGGCGGCCTTTGCTATTACCGGTGCCGCACCTGTTCCAGTGCCTCCACCAAGACCAGCGGATATAAAAACTATATCCGTGTTTTCCAAAAATGCTTTTAGATCCTCATAGCTCTCTAGTGCAGCATCTTTGCCAACTTGCGGTCTCATGCCAGCACCCAAGCCTTTTGTTAGCTTCGCACCAAGTTGTATTTTTTTATGTGCTTTTGAAGTGCTTATAGCTTGTGCATCTGTGTTTGCAACTGCCAAATCTATACCATCATATGTTCCAGTATTGATTAGGTGTCCTATCATATTGCTACCACCGCCACCTACGCCAATAACTTTTATGTTTGCACTAAAATCGTGTGGATTCACTTCTTGGACTTCTATCATTTGCACATCTCCTATTCTCAAATTTAAAACATTTGTGTTAATTTTTGCCAAAATTGAACAAAAACATTATTGTTTTTTGTGGTTATCTTTTTTATTTCCGTGATCCCAGTTAGATCCTGTTTTATATCGGTAGCATTTTTAGGAATACTATTCACCGCTGTTATCATTGCAGATGATTTGTTACTAACATTATTTAGCGGATTTATCAGATTCATATTTTTGTTAAATGGAACTATCTCATCTTCTAGCTTTTCGTGTTTATGTCTAATTCTCTTTTCAGAATCTATTTCATAGTTTGTGTATTTACCAGAAGCATATAGTATTAATCCTATGGCGGTTGAGTATTCAGGTCCTTTAAAGTCTGCAAATAAACCATCTATTTCTATTGGTTTTGCAAGTCTAACAGGCACAGAAAACAGTGCTGAAGCTAGCTCTCTTATTCCTTCTAGTTTTGTCATTCCACCAGTTAGCACTACACCGCTACCTAGTTGATCTTTTAAATTGCTATCCTCTAGTGATTTGCTTAGAATCATTAGAGTTTCTTCAACCCTTGCATATACTACATTATGAACGGTTACTAAGGATACTTGATGTTTATTATTGTCATCTCCACCTATTGTTGGTATCTCTATTAAATCCTCTCCAGTTTGTAATAGGCTACCATATTGCATTTTCACTTGTTCGGCGATTGTTTGTGGGGTATGTAATGCCATTGCCAAGTCGTTTGTGATGTGGTTTGAGCCAACTCCCAAGAAATCATTATATCTTAGTGAGTTCCCAACATGTATCATAAGCTCGCAAGTGCTACCACCCATATCAATACATGCTACACCTAGATTCTTCTCATCATCAGTTAGTGTAGCTATTGATGAAGCATAAGAGGCTAATACAATATTTTCTATCTCTATACCAGCAGACTTTATAGCTTTTTTTAGGTTACCCAAGCTTGATTTTTGAACAGTTATTATTCTTACTGATACTTCTAGTCTGCTCCCAGACATTCCCATTGGATCTTCAATGAAATCTTGATCATCTAATTTAAAGTTATATGGAAGAATATGTATCACTTCATATTCTTGTGGTATTGAAGCATTGTAAAGTGCTGTTTGGATTACGCGATTTATTTCTTTAATACCTATTTCATTGTTTGGAATATTTACAATTCCAGAGCTATCAGTGCTTTTTGTATATGCGCCAGAAATTGATATTACAGCTTTATTTATATTTGCACCTGCAACTCTTTTTGCGTCATTTAGGGAGTCTTTTATAGCACGACTTGCTTGGTCAATGTTTGTTATTGAGCCTTTTTTTAGTCCTTGAGACTTATGAAAGCCGGTCCCTATTATGTGCGGTATGCCGTCTTTGCATATTGCTATCATGGCACAAATTTTAGTAGAACCTATGTCAATTCCAAGTATTGTCTGTTCCAACACCATTCCTTTATTTAAGTGATAATTATTTTTTTATAACTTCATAAGTATTTAATAAATAGCTTAACAGCTCTTTTTCTATCAAACGCCCCTTCATTTGAGTGCCACTTTGTGTTAAAAGCTTCAAGTTTTCATTAATTGTATCAGAATTTTTAATTCTTTGGTCCAAAATTTTATATAAGACTATCTTATTTTGTAATAAAATATACCCTTTCTCATCGGTTTTACCGAATAGTTGAGATACAAATTCTAAGCTTTCATCTTCGTTTAAGCCTTGAATTGACTTTGTGTCTTTACTTATAAATCCTATATTTGTAGCATCAAAATTAGTCTTTAGCTCTTTTTTTGCCATGCTCTGTAGTGTTTTAGATTTTTCTTCTTTTATGTAGTCTTCTTTTGCTTCATCTCTAGCAGCACTATATTCCTTTGGCACACTTGGGATAATCTTTATAATTTTAGCTGTTATGTATCTATCTTCTAATTTTATAGGCTTTAGTGTTTCGCCTTCTTTAGCTTGACTTAGGGCGTTTATAAAATCTATATTATACTTTTCATCACCTTCAAATACTTGTATATTTTTTGCGTTTTTATTCTCTCCCTTTCTTAGTGAGATATATTCTTTTAGAGCTTCTTTTTCTGCTTGGGAATCTTTATATTCTCTAATTACATCGTTTTTAGCATCTTTGTATTCTTTTATTTGCCCATTATTATCTAAAAATTTATTTTTAAAATCGTTATAGTATTTTTTTAAACTTTCTTCATCAGTCTCTATAGAATCTGTATTTATCTCTAGCATTGATATTTCATACCCTCTTTGAGTTTGGTATATATCTTTATTTTCTTCCCAGTATTGCTTGATTCCTTCTTCTTTTGGAGTAAATTCTATGCTAGATTTATTAATTGTCTTAATGGCAACTTTGTCTTCTACAAAATAAGCTGATTTTAGAACATCTATTTCTAATTGTGTTAGTGGGATATCAAGCAACACACCAAGCTTATTTAAAAGCAAACTTTCTCTTATGCTTTCTTCGAATTCTTTTGGTCTTAGTTGATTTTCTTGTAGTGCTTTTTTGTATATTTCTTGATTAAATTTTCCATTTGATTGAAAGGCTTCTATTGTTGTTATTTCTTCTATTATTTCTTTATCTTCAACTCTTAATCCTATATCTCTTGCGAAATTTAGCATAAGTGTTTGTGATATTAGATTGTTTAGTGCTTGGGATTCTATTCCCATTTTTTTGGCTTGTTCTTGGTCTAGTGTGCCACCTACTAATTGATTATATATATTGTATAGTCTGTTATATTCTCTTTGCAACTTGTTTTGTTCGATATTTGTATCGCCAACTATGGCAACTGCATTGGCTGAACTTGATAGGCTATAACTACCCCACCCAACAAAACCAGCACCAACAAATGCTATCGTGCTAGCCCATACTACTACGACAAGATATTTTCTGTGTTTTTGCATAAAGCCTATCATTTAGCTAATCCCCAAAATTAATAAAAGTCGAAATTTTAACTTAATTTTTTTAAACTCGCTTTAAAATTACTCTTTAAATAGTGAGCTTAATATATCTATGCCACCTTTTGGTTCATCATTTGTCGTTGTTTCATTTGTGTTATTATCTACACTGCTTGGTATTTCAACTAGCTGAATCTCATATCCAGTTAGCATTGAAGCTAGTCTTATGTTTATGCCATTTCTGCCTATGGCTTTTGGTTTTTGTTTATCTGATATATTGACTATTGCTTTTTTTGTATCGTTAGTTTCATTATTTTCATCTAGTTTTACACTAATTACAAGTGCAGGAGATAATGCTCTTGCTATGTATAGCTCTGGTTGATTAGAATATTCTATGCAATCTATATTTTCATTTTTTAGCTCTTTGGAGACTGCATTTATTCTTACTCCTTTTACTCCAACTGTTGCACCTACTGAATCTATTTTTGCAGAATTACTCTTTAGTGATACTTTAGCCCTCTCTCCCGGGATTCTAGCTGAATTTACTATTTCTATTTCACCATCTTTTAGCTCTGGAACTTCTAGTTTTAGCAATTCTTCTAACATTTTTGGAGTTGTTCTGCTTAACTCTATATGAATCCCATTTTGTTTATCTATAT
Organism: Helicobacter ibis; assembly: GCF_027859255.1. Lineage (NCBI taxonomy): Bacteria > Pseudomonadati > Campylobacterota > Epsilonproteobacteria > Campylobacterales > Helicobacteraceae > Helicobacter > Helicobacter ibis. Next base: position 459,544 of record NZ_JAQHXR010000002.1, on the reverse strand, counting down.
TAATTCTCCTAAGAACAGCCCTCACTACATCTCCAACTCTGAATTCTTCGCCTTTTATTCTATTTTTTTTAGGGAGGATTGCATGCACTTCATCAATCTCGACAAATGTATTGCCAAAGTTATCAATTCTTACTACATTTCCATTTACGATTTTTCCAACTTGTGATTTGTATTTATCAAATAGTTGGTTTTCTATTAGTCTTTGTATTCTATATTCTAGTTCTTTAAAGAGTGAATTAACCGCACTTCTACTCATGTCTTCAAGGCTTAATTCATATCTTAGTTCATCACCAACTTTAATATCAGAATCGTGTTTTTTTGCTTCACTTAGTGTTATGAAGTTTTTGTTATCATCTTGTTTATTGCTATCCTCGCACACACTAATTACCTGATAGAGATGTAAAGTTTTATTTTTTTTATCTATTTCTATATCGTAGTTTATGTTTGGATCTAAAGTTTCTTTGACAACTTTTATAACAGATTCTTTTACTGCTTCTGATACATTATCTATTGGCAAGTCTTTTTCATATGCTATACCTTCTATTATATCTAATATCTTTTCCAAAGCATTGATCCTTAAAATTAAATAATTGTTCGAATTTTAGCTGAAAAAATCTTTGTGAGTGCTTTACTAATTGATGCAAATTAAAATATTATTTTTTAAGCAAAAATATTTTAGAATTAGCCATTTTTCTAAATTAAAGGCGTTATAGCTTTATTTTTAAGGGTAGGCTCATGGATATAAAATTAGCTAGAGAACATACAAGCGATAAACCAACCAAAATTACTTTAAAAAAATTAGAAGATATGTTAGATGATAAGAAAATAAATATTTTTTATTGCGATAAAGATAACTCTCATAAAGATATGATGGCTTTATTGGAGCATTTTAGCAAGAAGGGCAAACAAGCATATTTTAGAGAAGTAAGATATGGGTTAGATGATGGTGATTATATGTATGAAATACATGTTTTATAAGAGTTGATTTTGAGTAAAAAATTATACATAGAAACGCTTGGTTGTGCTATGAATGAACGCGATAGTGATCATATAATAGCAGAGCTTAGTGACAAAGAGGGTTATGGTTTAACTAATAATCCAAAAGAAGCTGATTTAATACTAATTAATACTTGTAGTGTGCGTGAAAAACCAGAGAAAAAGCTATTTTCAGAAATAGGGCAGTATGCAAAGATTAAAAAGCATGATGCCAAAATAGGTGTCTGTGGTTGCACTGCTAGTCATCTTGGAGATGAGATTCTAAAAAAGACAAAGGCAGTTAATTTTGTCTTAGGTGCTAGAAATGTATCGAAAATCTCACAAATCATACATAAAGATAGAGTAGCATGGGTAGATATAGATTATGATGATAGTGCTTATGTATTTAGCCAAGGCAACATCAGTAATGTTAGGGGATTTGTGAATATTTCTATAGGTTGTGACAAGAAATGTTCATATTGCATAGTGCCAAAAACAAGAGGCAAAGAAATTTCAATTCCAGCTGATTTGATAATAAATGAGGTAAAAAGATTAGTTGATAATGGCGTTAAAGAAGTTCTACTTTTAGGGCAGAATGTCAATAGTTATGGAAAAAATTTTAGCACTATTCATAGAGCGATAAATTTCACGCAACTCTTATCAGAAATATCTAATATAAATGGGTTGCATAGGATAAGATTCACTTCTCCTCATCCTCTTCATATGGACGATGAGTTTATTTTAGAATTTGCAAATAATAAAAAAATATGCAAGTCCATTCATATGCCTTTGCAGAGTGGTTCTACAAAGATATTAAGAGATATGAGGCGAGGTTATACAAAAGAGTGGTTTTTAAATAGGGCTGAAAAAATGAAATCTTTGATACCACAACTAACTATAGGTACTGATATTATCGTTGGATTCCCGGGTGAGAGTGAAGAAGATTTTTTAGACACACTTGATGTGCTAGAGAAAGTATCATTTGATACTATGTATAGCTTTATATATTCTACAAGACCACATACAGAGGCAAAAGAATTGTTAGAGAGTGGAAAAATAGAGCTAGTAGATGAAGATATTGCAAAGAATCGCTTAGCAAGATTGCAAGATAGACACAAAGAGCTTTTAGGTATTACAAATCAAGCACAACTTGGACAGATTCATGAGATTCTTTTTGAGAGTTATAAAGAAGGTATGCTAGAAGGTAGAAGTGATACAAATAAGCTAGTAAGAGTAAGCGGAGATGAGAGTTTAGTTGGCAGTATCTGCAATGCGAGAATCAGTGAAGTTAGGGGAGCACAATTATTTGGTGAATTAGTATAGTTTTATGAAAAAGAGGTTTTTACTATTTATTATTCCATTTTTTGTGTTTGTAACAATAAGAATCTTGCGATGTTTATGTAAAGTAGAATATAAAGTTTCACAGGAATCTTTGGAGCTTTTAAAGTCTAAAGAAGGTTTTATTTTTGCATTTTGGCATGGTGAGTTACTTTTTCAACCTCTGGTGTTTCGCAAATATTCAAAAGACAAAAAAGCATTCGTACTCATAAGTCATCATTTTGATGGTGAGATTATCTCAAGGAGTATGTCATATTTTGGGCTATATTCACTTAGAGGCTCTAGTTCTAGAGGTGGCAGTAGGGCATTGTTAGAAATAGTAAGGAAGCTAAAGGATAATAATATAATAGCAATCACACCAGATGGTCCAAGAGGTCCATATCATAGCGTAGCAAATGGTATTGTATTGGCTTCACAAAAGTCTAATGCAAAGATTTTGATATCTAAAGTTATTTATAGCAATGCGTGGGAGTTAGGTAGTTGGGATAGATTTAAAATTCCAAAGCCTTTTAGCAAAGTTACTTTTTATTTGAAAGATCCTATATTATTAGAATCTTTAAGTATTGATAAGGCAAAAGAGTTTATAAAAGAATATATGGAATTTAAAGAGGTAGCATGACAAAGCTATTTGTTTTAATTGCTGTTGTTGTATTGGCAATTTTTAGTGTGTATTTTTCTGATTCTTATACTTTAGGAAGGGAAGCACAAGAAGCATTTGATAGAAAAGATTATAAACTAGCCAATACTTTAGCTACTAAAGCATTAAAAGAAGATCCATACAATAGGGCAGCTTTTAAGATACAAAGCCAATCAAGACAAAGACTGAATATAGGAAATTTTCTTACAAAATCAAAACAAAACTATGACAATGCAAATGCTATTTTAAAAAAGCAAAAAATAACAATGCAAGAATTGTTAGAATTGCAGTGGATTTATGATGATTTTGAGAGAGATTATAGTACTTTAGGCTTTTTAAATTCACCGACAAAATATGAAAAAGAACAAATTGAATCTTATGCAAAATGGTTTAAAGAACTAGAGATTCAAGTAACAAATACTAATAATAATTTGCAAAAATAAATAAAATCTAAGTTATATATAACTTTGCTTACTTTTGATATAATCGCCTATTTTTTAAAATTTCAATTTTATTAAGGTTTGTTTATGAGAATTATTTATTTTATTTTATTGTTTTGTTCGTTTGCTTTTTCGCAGTTTAATAGTATTAGCTATGACGCTAAAGGTGAAGATGTTTTAAAGACATTTGACATAGAGCCTTCGTTTTTAAATAATGAATATTTTATTAGTGTTAAGAATAATTTTTTAAGCAACAAAAGAGAAGAGTATTTGCTTGAAAAATTTAAAGATGGATATGAGTTTATACCAACTTTAAAAGAAATGTTTTTAAAAGAAGAGATTCCGCAAGAGTTTTTGTATCTAGCAATGATTGAATCTGGGTTTTCTCTATCTGCAAGATCTAATAAAAGAGCAGTTGGAATGTGGCAGTTTATCCCAAAAACAGCTAAATCAATGGGATTAACAATTAATACACAAATAGATGAGAGAAAAGATCCTATAAAATCAACACAAGTGGCAATAGAGTATTTAAAATATCTAAAAAATAGTTTTGGCAAGTGGTATCTAGCTGCTATTGCCTATAATTGCGGTGAGGGGAGATTAAGGAGGGCAATAGCAAAAGCCAATAGTGATTCTTTAGGAATCTTGCTAGACCCTGATAAAAAATATATTCCGCTTGAGAGTAGAATGTATATTAGAAAAATCCTATCTGTTTCGTTTTTGTTTCACAATATAGATACTTTAAAAACAAATGATTATGATTATTTCTTAAATAGAGGTGCCAATTCTTTGCTTGCTTCTATTGAAGTTCTACCGGCTACGCCTCTTGTGGATATTGCAAATGAAGCTGGTATAGATTTAGATGAATTAAAGAGACTAAATCCTCACTTCAAAAAAAACATAACTCCAACCACACAAAAACTATATAATGTGTATCTTCCATATAAATATTTAGCAATTTATAAAGAAAAGAATTTGGATAATAATTTGAAAGAAAAGTTAAATGAGAGAAAATATCTAGTCCATAGGATAAAAAAGGGTGATACTATAAATGCTATTGCTAGAAAATATGGTGTTTCTAAAAGGTTAATTACGCAATATAATTCAATTAAAAATGTAAATAAATTGTCTATTAATCAAGAAATTATTATTCCATTAGAAAAAGAAAATGCATAGGAGAGTTTATGAATCTTAAATTATTGTTATTTAGCGGTTTTGTTTTGTTGTTTGTTGGTTGTAGCTCTAAGGGGCATAATGTATATTATAGTGATTATGGTAGTACCGGTGGTGCATATGGTGGTAGCGGTAATTATGGCACACCAAATAAAAATCCAAAGTCACATGAAGCAACAATGCGTCCTTATCAGATAAATGGTAAGTGGTATTATCCGACAACTGTTACTTTGGGTGAAAGTTATGATGGAATTGCTAGTTGGTATGGTCCGAAGTTTCATGGGAAGAAAACTTCAAATGGCGAGATATATAGCATGTATGCACATACTGCAGCACATAAGACGCTTCCTATGAATACAATAGTTAAAGTTACAAGCCAAGAAAATGGAAAATCAACAATAGTTAGGATAAATGATAGAGGTCCTTTTGTGGCTGGAAGAATAATAGACTTATCAAATGTAGCAGCAAGGGATATTGATATGCTAACAACTGGAACTGCTAGAGTTAAAGTTGAGGTCATAGGTTTTGATGGCGTGATTTCAGATTCTATGCCTTTATCAAAAGAGAATCTAGCAAATAGCGAATATGAAATAGCACATACAAATAATAGTGTGCAACTTTCTAATTTTATGGTTCAAATTGGTGCTTTTAGAAGAAAAGAGGGTGCAGAAGCATTTAAAAATACACACTCTAACCATGCTCCATATCATGCTACAATAAGAGAATATCAACTTGATGACTCTCCTATATATCGTGTTATGCTTAGTGGATTTAAAAGCGAAGAGGAGGCTAGAGATTTTATTAAATCAAATAAGGTAGTTGGTGCATTTATAGTAACAAACTAGGTGAGATATGAAAGAATTAGCTAGAAAAACAAAAGAAACAAGCATCGAGGCAAAACTTTTGCTATATGGCAGTGGCACTTATAATATAGATACTAATATAGGATTCTTTAATCATATGCTAGAGACATTATCAAAACACGCTAGGTTTGATTTGGAGTTAAAGTGTGTTGGTGATATAGAGGTTGATTTTCATCATAGCGTAGAAGATTGCGGGATTGTGCTTGGTAAGCTTGTGCATGATAGTTTATTTCCTATACAGAATATAGAAAGATTCGGCAATGCTTCAGTTGTTATGGACGAAGCTTGTGTTGAGTGCGATTTAGATGTTAGCAATAGGGGATTTTTGTTTTTTGATTTGGATTTAAGTGGCAAGGTTGGTAGCTTTGATTGTGAGCTTGTTGAAGAGTTTTTTAGGGCTTTTAGTATGAATGCTGGATTATCAGTGCATATACATAAAAAAAGAGGAAAGAATAATCACCATATAATAGAGGCTACTTTTAAAAGTTTTGCAGTTGCTTTGCGCAGGGCTTGTGTAATTAGTCATAATGCGAACATACCAAGCACAAAGGGAATCTTGTGATAAAGCTAATAGTCTTAGATGTAGATGGCACTTTAACTAATGGAGAGATAATATACTCCAATAGTGGCGAGGAGTTAAAGAGCTTTAATGTAAAAGATGGGCTTGGGATTGCTGCTTGGATTAAGCTAGGAGGGCAGGTTGCAATAATTACAGGTCGAACCTCAAAAATAGTAGAAAATAGATCAAAAGAACTTGGGATTCAACACATAAAGCAGGGGGTTAGCGACAAATATCAAGTATTACAAAGCATTTTAATAGAATCTAAAATAGACATAAGTGAAGTTGCCGCTATTGGAGATGATTTAAATGATTTAAAAATGTTAAAATCGCTTAAATATTCTTTTGCACCCAAAGATTCTGTAAAAGAAATAAGAAAAGTGGCATTTAAGGTTTTAAAATCAAATGGCGGAGATGGTGCTGTTAGAGAAATGATTGATTATTTGATTAAAAAAGAAAAACTTCAAAGAAAGCTTTATGAAATTTTTGAGTAATCGTAGTATAGGGAATTTTACCAGTTATTTTTTTATATTGCTTAGTATTTTTAGTGTTTTGCTTGTATTTGCATTTGATGTTGATGTAAATAACACATCAAGTGCCATTAAACTACCTAGATTTGAAATTTACAACTATAAGTATTATAAAATCTCTAGTGGAGGAATTGATATTTTCGTAAATGGACATAGTGCTATTGAAAATTTAAAAGGTGAATATGAACTTAATGATTTTCAAATTGTGTCTTTTTCTAATAATATAAAAGAAGATATTGTTAAGTCAGAATTTGCCATATATGATAACTCTTTAGTGTATTTTCCTAGTGGTGTTTATTATACTAAAGATGATTCAAAGATATGGAGCGAGAGCGCTTATTATAATCCAAAAAATAAAGAAATAGATGGTTATGGTAAATTTGTTATAAAGTCAGATAATTACACGATAGTTGGCGAAAACATCAAATATAAAAACGATAAAATATATGCAAATAATATACATTCTTTGCTAAAGGACAATAGATGAAGTATTTAATTTTTGTATTATTTATTTTATGTGCTTTAAGAGCTGATAAAATAGAAGTGAGTGCGAAGGAATTTATAGGTTCTAGCAAGGATAGAATAACAAAACTTAAGGGCAATGTAGAGGTAAAAAGAGCAAATGATGTTTTAAACTCAAAAGAGGCTTTTATATACCTTGATAGCAATAACAAACCAACTAAAATGAGGGCTATTGGAGATGTGAAGTTTGCTATTGCTTTGCAGGATAATAGGAAGTTTAGTGGTAGTGCAAATGAAGTAATATATCTGCCAAACAAAAAAGAATACCAACTACTAGGCAATGTCGTAGTAGTAGAGAATGGTAAAAGCAATAGTATAAAGGGAGATAAGATTCTAGTATCACATGAAGCAGGATATATAAATGTGCTTGGAGATGAAGATAAACCAGCAAAGTTAATTTTCAAACTTGATAAAAAAGAGCAATGATGCAATTATTAAAAAGTAGCTTTGTAACATCTGCACAAAATATCCACCAATGTCCTCCGCAACTTTTTAGTGAGATTGTATTTTTAGGTAGAAGTAATGTTGGAAAAAGCACTTTTATAAATCTCTTATGTAATCAAAAAAATCTAGCTAAAAGCTCACAAACTCCGGGTAAAACACAACTTATTAACTTTTTTTTAACAGAATGGCAAATGGATAGTGATAATATTGTTAAGGTTTATTTTGTTGATTTGCCGGGTTTTGGGTATGCAAAGGTATCAAAGACAAAAAAGGAATTGTGGAATAAAAATTTAGTCGAGTTTTTGCAAAAGCGTGATAATATAAGGCTATTTGTGCATTTAGTTGATAGCCGTCACCCAAATTTGGAAATTGATAATAATTTAGCATTATTTGTAAATCAATTTTTAAGAGGCGATCAAAGGCTAGTTAGAGTTTTTACAAAATTTGACAAGCTAAATTCATCTGAAAAATCTAAGTTAAAACAGAAGTTTAAAGATAGTAAATTTAGCAGTAGTCTAAAAAATGATAGTATAGTTGAAATGAGAGAGTTTCTAATTAATCAAGCACTTGGAAGTTTAGGCGTATTGGATTAGATATGATTATTATTAAACCAACTTTACAATATATAGAAGAAATGCGGAAATTAGTAGCACCACAAGTGCAAAGTGGCGTCATACTTGATAGAAGCGTAGATGTAATGGCAAATATGATTCGTTCTTATCGTGTGGCATTTTGTGAGAAAGATGAGCTTGATTTTAATTCTATATCTTTAGATAGTAAGTCAATAAATGATCTTAAAAATCCAACAATGCTAGGGTTTTGTGCCTTGCATATACATTCTTTGGAGTTAGCAGAGATTCGAAGTTTGGTAGTAGCGCCTTTTGCACAAAGAAAGGGAGTGGCAACGCATCTTATAAATGATTGTATAAATGAAGCGTTATTGCTAGGTATAAAAGAGATCTTAGTTTTAACTTATAGAAAAGAATTGTTTCAAAAGTTAGGTTTTATTGAGATAAGTAAGGATAAAATTCCTAATCATAAAATTTGGGCGGATTGTATAGCATGCAAACATTTTCCTCTGTGCGACGAAATAGCACTGATAAAAAATATCTAAAAAACATAATATTAAGCATATGCTGTATAGTATATGTATGTATTACTGATATTTTTTATTTATTGCCACCATTATTTGGAGTGATATACATTCTATCGCAAGAATACTATGAGCAACATGAATATGGAGCATTTTATATTTTGGTACCTTATTTTATATTTTTTGAAGCAAGCAAGGGACTTTTATTTTTGAGCTCTATTTTGTTTATTGTGTTTTCATTTAAGATAGTCTTACCGAAGTTTAGAAGATTGTTTGGTTATAGCAAGATTTTTATACCTTTATTTATTTTTTATGCGTACTTTGGCTATTTTGCATTTTTGTATTTATTTTCATATCTTTTTGATTATCCATCGCCTACATTTTCATTTATTTTGGTATTTTATTCTATTATCGAATCCATGCTTATATGGATATTTTTGTGGATTTTTGTATGAATAGACGACTTGTATTATTATTTTGTGCTTTTGGCGTGTTTTGGATTATCTTGCTTGTTAGAATCTTCAATATAAGTGTAGTCTCACATGAATATTATGAAAAACAAGCTTTTAACAACACAATAAGAGAAGAGCCAATAATTCCAATTAGAGGGCAGATATTAGATAGGCTTGGTGAGCCATTAGCCACCAATGTTGTGGATTTTACAATTACTCTTCCACCCAAATTATCTGTTGGAGAAAATAGAGAAATTTTAAATAGTGAAATAGATAGAATTTTAAAATTTTTTCCACAATATACAAAAGATGAGTTAATAAAATCATATAGAAGGCAAGATACAGCATACAACCATGAATATATACCAATAATAGAGCGTGTCACAAGAGAAGTAGTGTTAAATCATTACCCAGAACTATCGCAAAGTGATATCTTAAGAGTTGAGCCTTCAGCAAAAAGATTTTACCCAAACTTAACTAGTGCTTCCCATGTAATAGGCTATGTAAGCAAAGCAAATGCAAAGGATATGGAAAGACAGCCAATATCAAAATATACTAAGCATATAGGAAAAGAAGGATTAGAGAGACAATATGATACATATTTGCAAGGGGAGCTTGGATTAAGGACTATTAAAGTTACTGCATTAAATAAAATAGTAGACAATGTATCATATAACGCACCAGAAGAAAACAGAGATTTATTAACGACGCTAGATATAAGAATTCAAAGAGAAATGGATAAGGTTTTTGATGGTAAAAATGGTGTTGCAATAGTAATGGACGCTAGAAATGGTGAGATACTAGCGGCTGGAAGTTATCCTGAATATGATTTGAATTTATTTGTTGATGGCATTTCTTATAAAAATTGGAATGCCCTTAGAGATAGCCCATATAAACCGCTTATAAATAAATTTATAAATGGACTTTATCCTCCCGGTTCTGTTATTAAAATGGGTATGGGTTTGGCATTTTTAGAACATGCAGATATAGATGAATACACAGAGTTACAAACTCCACCATTTATAGAAATAGGTGGAAGGAAATTTAGAGATTGGAAAGAAGAAGGACATGGGAGTTCTGATTTATTTAAGGCGTTAAAAAGAAGTGTAGATGTTTATTTTTACACTTTATCTCAGAAGGTTGATTTTGAGGTTGTAGCAGATACGCTAAAACAAATGGGACTTGGAATTAAAACTGGGGTTGATTTGCCAAATGAATTTGTAGGAATTGTTCCATCACCATCTTTAAAGAAAGCTAGATATAAGCAGTCATGGTATGCTGGTGATAGTGTTGTTAGCTCTATAGGTCAAGGTTTGTTTTTGACTACCCCTTTGCAGATTGCAAATTACACAGCATTAATTGCAACAGGCAAACTTCCAACACCTCATTTTGTAAAACAAATGGGTGGGGAAGAAATAGAGCGACCTTCAAAAGATGTGCTAAATGAATTCCAAAAAAGCAAATTATACGCCCTACAAGAAGGTATGAGGCAGGTGTGTGGTGATGTTGGCGGGACTGCAAATTATGCCACAAGAGAGAGTAAAGCATCTCTAGCTTGTAAGACTGGAACTGCACAAGTGGTAGGAATCTCACAAGAAGATAAAGCAAGAATCAAAGAAAAAGACATGGATTATTTTCATCGTTCTCAAGCGTGGATTACTGGATATTTGCCTGCTAATAATCCAAAATATGTAATTACAATCATGGTAGAACATGGAGGTAGTGGGTCTAGCACTAGTGGTCCTGTATTGGCACAATTAGCAAATGTGCTTGTAGATTTAGGGTATGTAGAACAAAAATGATAGAAATATTACAAAAATCACAAATACTAAAAGATAAGAAGATTATTCTAGGGGTTAGTGCAAGTATTTCTATATATAAATCAATAGAAGTTATGAGATTATTGCAGAAGTGTGGGGCTAGTGTTAGAGTTGTTATGAGTGATAGAGCAAGAGAATTTGTCTCTCCAATAATCTTTGAATCTTTAAGTGGCAATTTAGTTTTAACAAAAGATTCTCAAAGTTGGTCGAATCCTCTCTTAAATCACATAGAAATTGCTAAGTGGGGAGATGTATTTTTATTAGCACCAATTAGTGCAAATAGCATTAATAAGCTATCTTATGGATTTTCAGATAATGTTCTTTTAGAGAGTTTTTTAGCCTTTAAGGGTAAAAAAATAATAGCACCAAGTGCCAATACAAATATGATAGAAAATAAAATTACACAAGAATCTCTTGTAAAATTAGAAAGTATAGGTGTTGAGATAATAAGTCCACAGAGTAAAGAGTTGGCTTGTAAAATGGTTGGCAATGGCGCATTAAGCGATGTGCTAGAGATTGTATATAGGACTATTAGAATCTTACTTTTAGATTTATCTTTTGTGAATAAAAATATATGTATAAGTGCTGGCGGGAGTAAAGAGTGCATAGATAGTGTGCGATATATTTCGAATTTTTCAAGTGGTAAGATGGGGAGTAGCATTGCATTGGCTGCGTATTTTTTGGGTGCCAGAGTTAGTGTTGTAGGCGATATTCCATTTATTATTCCGCAAGATATACTCTTGCATAAAGCAAAAAGCACAAACGAATATCTATCTCACATAGAAAAGTGGCAACATACAATAGATAATAAAAAAGATTCAATATTATTTATGTGTGCTGCGATTAGTGATTATGTGCCATTAAGCACAAGTGATGCAAAGCTAAAAAAATCAGAAATAGGCAAAGAATGGAATCTAAAATTAAAAGAAAATATTGATATTTTAAAGAGCATTTTAAAAAGCCAAATTACAATAGGATTTAAATTGGAATCAAGTAATGGCTTGATAAGTGCAACAAATGCATTAAGTGAAAAAAATATAGATGCAATATGCCTAAATGAAATGTCAAATAATCCACTAAATAGCGATGATAATGAAATAATATTCATAACAAAAGATAAAAATATAAAGCTAAATAAAGATAATAAACTATCTCTAGCTTTTAGAATCTTAAATGAGGCAATAAAGCTATGATAAAGCAAATGGGGCAATTAAACAAAGTCCAAAATACACTCCAAAATGCAAGTAATAAGCCTACACAATTTAACGCTACACTACCTATGAGGCTAGAGGTTATGGAGAAATATCAAGGTGTGAGATATATGGTAAAGATAGGTAATGTAGCAATGGAGACAAAAAGCATAAAAGACTTAGAAGTTGGTGGGAAGTATTGGGCTATGATGGGTAAAAATAATGGTTCAATTACTCTATCAAATCTAATAAAGCAACCATCAATGCTAAAAGATTCAAATATTCCACTAAAGCTAAATGCAGATGTTATTTCGCAATTTTTAAAGGAATCTGATAATCCATTTGATGTCTTAAAGCAGTTTTTAGGAGAAAAAATGGCGAGTGCTGAATCTAAGTGGGAGTTTGCATTTCTTAGCCATATGCTAATGTCTCTAAAACATAAGGTTCTAACGCTTCCTCTAAATTATGAAGATGAATCTAAAAATGGATTTTTACAAATTCGTAAAAAAAAGATAAAAGAACAAGAAACACTAGAATTTTATTCTGTTTTTGCAAACCTAGGTGCTACTTGGGGGTATTTGTATAAAATGGATTTTGGAGTGAGGCTTGATATTTTTGTTATGTATGAGAGTGTGGCTAGATTATTAAAGAATAATCTACATGAGTTAGAATTTATAAATGAAACAAATATTGCAATAAATACAGATATTGTGCCACTATATGACTTTAGTGATAGTTTGCTTGATTTAGAGGGATAAAATGAATCATCTAGCAATAATAATGGATGGTAATGGTAGATGGGCTAAGAAAAGATTTCGCCCTAGGATCTTCGGACATCAAGAAGGTGCAAAAAATATAGAAAAAATTACAGAATTTTGTCTTAATAGAGATATCAAATATCTAACTTTATATGCCTTTTCTACTGAAAATTGGAAGCGTCCTAAGAGTGAAGTTGAATTTTTAATGGATCTTTTAGAGAGATATATAAAAGAAAAGAGAGATTCATATATTGAAAATAAAGTCGCCTTTAGAACGATTGGCGATATTAGTATTTTTTCAGATTCATTACAAGAAAGCATAAGACAGCTAGAGTTAGATTCAAAAGAAGATTCTAAAATCACACAAATACTTGCTCTAAACTATGGTAGCAGAGATGAGTTAAGAAGAGCATTTTTAAAAATGAAAGAAAATGATATAGAAATAACTGAAGAAAATATTTCAAAAAACTTAGATACAGCATTTTTTCCAGAGGTTGATATGTTGATTAGAACAGGTGGAGAATGTAGGTTGTCTAACTTTTTATTATGGCAGTGTGCTTATGCTGAGTTGTTTTTTAGTGATACTTTATGGCCTGATTTTAGCGTAGATGAGCTAGATAGTATGGTTATGCAGTTTTCAAAAAGAAATAGAAAATTTGGTGGAATCTTAGAATAATTTTGATTACAAAATTGGAATACTATTTGCTTTAATCCTGTTTGAATAATTTCTTTAAATAAGGATTGAAAATGTTAAGATCTCTATGGGCAGGTGTTAGTGGTATGCAAGGACACCAAATTGCATTGGATATAGAATCAAATAATATAGCAAATGTGAATACAAATGGTTTTAAGTATTCTCGTGCAGAGTTTGCTACAATGATTTCACAGACAAAGCGTTCAGCTACTTCTCCTTATGGTGGATATGGTGGAGTAAATGATCTTTCAGTAGGACTTGGAACTGGAATTGAAACTACCACAAAGATATTTTCTCAAGGTAGTTTGCAAAATACAGATAGAAGATCAGACTTGGCACTTAGTGGTCAGGGCATGTTTGTTTTAAGTAATAATGGTGGGTATTCAAATGTATATACTAGAGATGGTGCATTTGGATTTGACGCAAAGGGTAATTTTGTAAATAGTAGTGGTTTTATTGTTCAAGGGTGGGTTAGAGATTTATCGCAATTAGACAATAATTGTGGTATAGCAGATAGAGATGTGGTAGATACAAGTAGGCCAGCAGGTAATATAACAATCGATCCAAGACTTACAATTCCAGCAAAAGCAACAACACAAGTAGTGGGTAATATAAATCTAACAAATGGTAATAAAACTCAATACACAACATGTCCTAGCCCATTAGATTCAACTGCTGCAAACAACTATATAGCAGGTGGTTTGGATAGACTTTATGATTCTAAAGATGTGCAACATGAAGTTGCACAGGATTTAGGGGTAATGTTTAATGAAAATGGTGATGCTATGAGATTGCAAGCAGGTCAAGGCATATGGGTTAGCTATCAAACTGCTGAAACAGAACCTTTGCATATTGCTTCTGGTGCAGTTGGTGCATCATCTATAACTATTAATGGTCAAGAAATCACATGGCAAAATGATAGTGCAACTTCAGGCTCTAGCACACTTCTAGCAGCACAAGTAGCTATAAATCAACTAAAAGATAAAACAGGTGTAGAAGCAGTTATTAGACAAAATGCACAAGGTAAAGATACTTTAGTTTTAATAAATCCAAATCAACTAGATGGTGATGCATCTAAGAAAAATATTAGAGTTACTGGTATGAGCGGTGCTGTACAAGGATTTGAAACTGATAGTGCTGGTGCAAATGGACTTACGCAAACAACACGAGTTACAACGGCATATCTTTATAAATACACAAACCAAACTGATGCAGATTCTAACTCAAAGCTATTTAGGACAACAGAGGATTTAAGAGCATTAATAATGCAAGATGCAAATATAGTTAAGAATTTTGGTGGAGATAGTGGTGCTGCTACAAATGCAATTAGAGGAGGTCAATTCCAGGATTCTAACTGGTCAGTAAATGTAACTATGAATGCTAATGGTCAATTCCAAATTACAAATAAGCATGATGGAATAAAAGCAAGTGATAGCACTGCAGCTGGAATTCCTGGTATAAATAGGGCAGATGCACCACAATTTGATAATTTAAATATCTTTGTATCTGCATTTAATGATGCATTAACTACTACAAATGTATTGTTTAAAAATGCTATGAAAGGTATGAATACAGGGGTTCTAGCTGAAGGTGGTAGTTCTACTACTACCGGTGGATTTAGACTTGCCAATTATGCACAAAGTGTTAAGATCTATGATAGTTTAGGAAATCCACATGAATTTACCATGGAGTTTAAGAAAATAGGTGGAAATGAGTGGAGCTTTAGACTAATAGTTCCAGAACCAGCTGAAATAGTAGGGGCACCAGTTCAAAGACCAAATATATTTGAAGGTGGTAGTGTAACATTTGGACCAAATGGTGAGCTATTAGGATTTAACCCATCTACGATAGAGTTTAAGCCAAACAATGGTGCTGCATTCCCGCAAAGCATAGATTTAGCATTTGGTAAGGGAGGTGGCTTTGATGGACTTACAAGCACAGGCTTAGATTCATCTGCTACAAATGTAAATGGCGATGGTTATCCATCAGGTCAGCTAAAAGATTATTCATTCAACTCTGCTGGGGTATTAGTAGGACACTTCAATAATGGTGTAAATTTAGCCTTGGCACAAGTTGCAGTTGCTACATTTGCCAACTACGAGGGTCTGCAAGAAGCAGGAAGCAATATCTATACAGAATCTGCAAACTCTGGAAGAGCTACAATAGGAACTCCTGGAAGTGGTGGTAGAGCAGATGTAGAAGCCTCAAAGTTAGAGATGAGTAACTCTGACCTTAGCCGTGGTCTAACTCAACTAATCGTGGTTCAAAGAGGATTCCAAGCAAGTTCTAAGTCGATTACTACTTCAGATCAGATTTTAAACACTCTTCTAGGGTTAAAACAATAATTAAAAGGAGCTTGTCTCCTTTTTATCTTCTTTATTTTCTTTTGCTACTTTCTTTTGATAAAATTACAAAAATCCATAATTAAGGTTATTAATGCTTCGTTTTGCACCAAGTCCAACAGGTGATATGCACATAGGTAATTTAAGGGCTGCTATTTTTAATTATATAATTGCTTTACAAAAAAAAGATACATTTCTTTTAAGAATCGAAGATACAGATATTGAGCGAAACATAGAGGGTAAGGAAAAAGACATTATGTTCTTGCTAACACTATTTGGCATAAAATGGGATAAGTTTATTTTTCAAAGTGAAAATTTCCCTAAACATAGGCAATTAGCAGAATATCTGATATCTAAAAATAAGGCTTTTTATTGTTATTGCACTAAAGGGTTTTTGGATAAAAAAAGAGAGGAAGCAAAGGAGCAAAAGAGGGCTTTTAGGTATGATGATTCTTGGGCGGAATTGGAAAAAGATACAAATAAAAATCCAGTAATACGACTTAGAGGTGCTAGTAGTGATATAAGCTTTAAAGATAGCATAAAAGGTGAGCTAACATTTAAAAATGATGAAATTGATAGCTTTGTGATTATTAAAGAAAATGGGATTCCTACTTATAATTTTGCATGTGCCATTGATGATATGCTTTTTGATATTGATTGCATAATTAGAGGTGAAGATCATGTAAGTAATACACCAAAGCAGATTCTAGTTCATAGAGGTTTGGATTATAACAAAGATATAGAATTTGCACATCTGCCTATAATCTTAAATGATGAGGGTAAAAAAATGAGTAAAAGAGATAGTGCCTCAAGTGTGCAATGGTTGCTTGATAGCGGGTATTTGCCTCAAGCAATACTAAACTATCTCGTGCTTTTAGGAAATAAGACACCATGCGAGGTATTTACACTAAAAGAATGCGTAGAATGGTTTAGATTAGAAAATGTAGCAAAAGCACCAGCCAAGTTTGATATTAATAAGCTGAAATTTTTAAATAGAGAGCATTTTAAGTTATTAAATGAGCAGGATTTAGCAGTATTGCTTGGTTATAAGGATTCTAGTATTGGAGCGTTAGCTAAGATATATTTACAAGAAGCAAGCACCCTAAATGAGCTAAGGGATAAAATAGATAGAATCTTTGCTAAAAAATCACTAATAATACAAGATGAATTTAAAGCAGAATTTGGTGATGAGGTTGTGATTTTGCAACAAGAGATTCTATCCTTAGAAAATGTAGAAAAGTTAAGTTATGATGAGTTTAAGGATATATTGATAAAAGCTACGAATCTAAAGGGCAAAAAATTCTTTAAACCTTTGAGATTCTTGTTAAGTGGGAGTGATCATGGACCAGAGATTTGCGATTTATTTGCTGTTGTTAAGTATTATTTAAAAGATATAGTTAGAAGCTAAAGGAGTAAAAATGGTTTTAAGCACATTAATAGACGCTATTGCACAAATTTTAAGCATGATTATTAATATATATGTGTGGATTGTTATTATTTCTGCATTTGTGTCTTGGTTTAGAGTTGATCCATACAATCCCATTGTGCAGATTTTATATAAGCTAACAGAGCCAGTTTATGCGATGCTTAGAAGGTTTGTGCCAACTACTATTTCAAATGTAGATATAGCACCTATTATCGTAATTTTGGTTTTGAAGTTCATTGATTTATTTTTAGTTAGGCTTTTATTCCAGCTTTCAAGTAGTTTTTAAGGATTATGTATGAAAAAAATATTGCTTGTTTTTTTTATTTTTGTTGGTTTTGTAGCCGCAAAAGATATAACGCTAGATTATTTAAAGTCGCAACCTACTGGAATCTCTAGGGACTTTTATATTTGGCTATTTTTGCAACAAGATATAAAACCTAAAGAGGCTAAAGAAGCTTATGATTTAGCTTATAAAAAGAATGCAAAATTATTTGGTCTTTTGTATAAAAAGGGAGATAATAAAACCCTATCAAGAAAAACAATTTGTCAAAGAATGGAACTATCAAAACTAATAAAACAAGATTCAAACTGCATAGCATCTGCATTAACGCTAAAGAATGCTGAAAAGCTAGATAAAAACACTCTAATATCACTATCAAAAAAGATAAAAGAACAAAATAAAACTCTATCAAGGAATCTAGCAATAATGGCATCCACCAATCCATTTGGTGAGTTAATAAAAGGAAGTGCAGCAAATTTTGGCAATTTTTATTTTGGTGTTAGTGCAAAATATAGAGCTAAATTAAATAAAGAGATTCCAACTGCTACTTTGATTAAATATATACACAGCAAAAATACCACATTTTTTAGAGCCATGAAACACGCAATAATCAATCAATCGTATATAAATTTACATGCTTCGTTTTTGAATTTAAAGGTTAGCGATGTAGCAAAATTTTTAGATAGTGAAGATTTATTTTATTTGGGGTTAAATGCGATTAAATATGGAGATAATAAAGATGCATTAGAATATTTTATGCTTTCAAGCAAGAGTGCAAAATATAAGATAAATAAAAATAGGGCACTATTTTGGAGCTATATGGCAAGTAAAGATATGAAATATTTACAGGAATTAAGTTTGTCTGATTCTGTAGATATATATACTATTGCAAGTTTGGAATTAACTGGAATGAAGCCAAGCTATGAGATACATTATGATGTAAGCACAAATGATACTAAAGCTTCATGGGATATTACAGATCCATTTAAGTGGGTTAGTATAAGAGATTCTAAAAATAAGCAAAAATCAATACAAGCAGTAAACCATAGCAATACAAAAGCTCATTATCTATGGCTAAATAAGCAAAAAGGTATAGAATATTTTCTAATGCCTTATAAAGATGTGTTTGGAAAATACTCTAGCGATAAACAAGCTTTGTTGTATGCACTTGGGAGACAAGAGAGCTTGTTTATACCAACTGCAATTTCAACTTCATATGCCTTAGGGCTTATGCAACTTATGCCATTTAATGTAGTTGCGATTTCAAAAGAGCTTAATGAAAGTGATAAGATAGGATATTTAGATATGTTTAATCCTGCGATTAATGTTAGATATGCAGAGTATTTTACTCGTCCATTAATAAGAGAGTTTAATAATCATCCATTGTTTATTTCATATGCTTATAATGGTGGTCCTGGTTTTACTAGGAGATTCTTGGCAAATAATGATGTCTTTAAAAAATCAAATCCACTAGATCCATGGTATAGCTTAGAGGTTATCCCTTATGAGGAAACTAGGCTTTATGGAAAGAAAGTTTTAGCAAACTATATTATCTACCAAAAAGCATTTGGCAAGGAATTAAAGGTAAATGATATTTTAAAGGAAACTCTTAGATGAATGAAAATAAAAGATGCTATAAAAGATATAAAAGAGAACATACATGCTAAAGAAGTGGAGTTAGCAAAACTAAAAAGTGAATTATTTGAGTATGAAAATATATTAGATAACCTTAATAAATCAGACGCAGCAAAAATTGATTCTAAAAAATTTCTGAATGATGAAGAGTATGAAGTTTTATCATCTTTAGTTCGTGTTTTAGATACAAGCAAGTGTTTGGTTGCTCCTCAAGTTAGTATGAGTTCTTTTTTGAAGTCAAAAGTAGATGATTGGTATTTGTATAATAAATTTTATGTTGATTTTTTAGTGTATGAGAAGAAAAATAGGAATCCATTGTTTGTTTTAGAATATTTTGGTGGTGGTCATTTTGGCACAAATAAACTAAGGGTGCAAATGAGAGATGAGGTAAAAAAGAAATACTTCAAAGCGCAAATATACCACTAGTTATAATACATGAAAAAGGTGATATAGCTAAGATAGTTACAGGTAATTTAAAAAATCTAGCTACTTTTATAAAGCAATAAAGAAGTTATTCTTCTTGCTTTTTATCTCCTTTTGAAAGAGTTCTTATATAAGATTCTTTATAGAATTTCTCAGGGATTTTCATCCAGTTTTTTGCTTCTTCTTTTACTACTTCAAGTGTAGCGTCCATTCCGCCTGCAAGGGAGAAAAGCCAAAATTTATGTGCATAAAGCCAATCAATTTGTTTGACTTGTTTTTCTATTAGATTATTTACAGGTCTTACTATTATTTTTGCAAATTCTAATTCTTGATGAACTATGTATGATTGCACCGCATCGGAGAATGCCTTTATAAATAAATCATCTTGGAAATATAGCTTTATATCATCAATTTCATCTAGAATCTTTTCTAGTTTTGTCCAATTGATTTTTTCTAGTTTGTTTTCTTTGTTTAGTTTTTCTAATTCTTCTGTCATTTTGACTACTTTTAGGAATGTTTTTTCTACACTTTTTTTCTTTTTGTAGCCGAATTCTAGGAATTCTTTGACTTTAGATTCAATTTGTTTTGTGTTTTCTTTTATTTTTTCTTTTGTTGGAGATTGTAATTTTATTTGCTTCTTTTTATCCTTTGTAACCAAACTTAATGAATCTCTAAAAGATAGTTCTCTTGTGCCATGGATTCTAGCTCCACCTTCAGTTGAGTTTATCACATCTAGCGGATATGGTGTATCTGCAATATCTTTTTCAAAGAAGTTTAAAAACATCTTCCACACAGAAGTCGTCTCTACATATCCATCACCACCATATGCTTCTATTAGAATCTTATCTCCTATGTTTTCTTTTTGTTTGTATTGAGATTCTTTTTCGCCAAAGATTGCGTCTTTTGAGTGAGTTTTACCATCTATTGAGAATGATAAATCTTGTCCTATAAATATACATCTCTCAAATCTGCTTAAAACAACTATTTCATAAGCCATATTTGCAGCACTCATACCAATCCCAGCATATCCATATTCTTTTAATTCAAAGAATCTTGTGTATCCAAATGGTCTCATGCTAAAGCTTTTTATACCATTGCTTATAGAGTTTGTCGTGTCTTCATGCACTATGCTTGTAATGGCAAAAATCACATTTTCTTGTGCTTCTTTTGGTGTTTGTTTGTAGAACTCTGCTGTCTCTTTTACCCTCTCTAGTGTTGTTACTATATCAGGCTTTATCCCATGCTTGACTAAAATAGGAAAAGACGCATCAACGCTAATTATTGTTACATAATCTTGATATTCTTTTAGAAGTTCTAGTTGCTTATATAAAGAAGGTCCAGTTGATACTATTATTGCAGTATTTGTATTTTTTGCATTCTTTATAAGCTCTAGTAGTGATGGAGTTTCTATCATCTTTGGCATGTTTGCTATATGGTGCTTGATACCTATTAGAGAATCTGTAGAATCATTCCCAACAGCTACTACATGGTGTTCTAAGCTACGAGTTAGAATGGTGTTTATAAAGAGGCATTCTTGAGAGTATCTACCATAGTAGTTATTGTAAATATGAAGATTATAGATTCTAGAATAAATCCATTGTCCCTCTTTTACTAAATATTGATCTAGTTCGCCAAAAGATGAAGTTTTAGTCCAAAAAATTAGTAATCTTTCGTCTAAAATATCTTGTTCAAAATCCGCAAAATTTAAAGCTATGTATATTAGTTCTAATTCAGGCTCGAATATAAAAAGTTTTTTTAATGATTTATTCTGCAATAAAAGCTTAAAAAAGATACCATTACCTATACCAAAAAAATAAAAAAATGGATAGAGTTTTAAGGATTCAAACTCTACTATTTTGTTTTGCACTTCATCTAATGGCTCATTTTGAAATAGTGCTACTTGATCTTCTTTGTCATATATATTGATATTTAGTGGATCTTCACCAATAAAAACTTCATATTTTTTGTTTGGTTGCAATAGTCTTAATTGTCCTGCTAGTAGAGGATTTTTTTTAGCCAATGCACTTAGATTCTTTTCTAATCTTGGGTTTGTTATTTCTGAATTAGACATATTTCTTCCTTGAATTTTGCGTTATGTAGATAACTAGAAGCCAAAGGCTAATAGTTATTGCAATAGTTTTAAGATGTTGTTTTGCACTTGGTTTGCTTGTGCCATTGCAAAGCTACCAGATTGTGCTAAGATATTAGTCTTAGAGAAGTTTGCTGATTCTTCTGCAAAGTCTGTATCTCTAATTTGAGATTCTGCTGATTTTACATTTACTTGAGTAACAGTTATATTGTTAATTGTTGCTACAAGTTGTTGTTGCACAGAACCTAAGTCTGCTCTAATTCTATCTAAGTGTTCTTGTGCACTTTGTGCCATATCCATAACTGCCATAGCACCTTCTAGGCTAGTTACGCCAGCACCAATACCATTTTTATTTACAAATCCAACTGCTACATTTGCATTTGCACCGATTGCAGATGCTACATTTGAATCAAACTCACCATTTACACTTCTTAGATTTACAGTGTATTGTGCTAAACCAGAACCTTGTTGGATATTAGCAGCACCAGAGTGAAGACCTATTGTTGAGAAGTTTGTTCCAGATACTAAAATATCTCTCGCATTAAGCCTAATTAGTGTTAGTCTACCAATAATTGCATGGGCTGTTCCAGATATACCAATGAAAGATCCTGTATCTACTACAGGTGCACCAGCACTATTTACGCCATTTAAAACCTCTTCGCCATCATCTACTTGCACAGAAATTGCCCTACCATCAACGCTTGTTAGTTGCAATGCACCAGAGATACTCAAAGATGCTTGAACACCGGTTCTTTCTTTTTGTGCATTAATTGCATTTATTAGTCTTCCGTCCATATCATTTTTTTGGACATCATTTATGTCGCCTATTTTGATACCATTTATAACAAGTCCCCTAACAGTTCCACTAGCAATTGCTCCACCACCTTGACCCATAACATTCCAAGTAGCTCTAACGCCTAGTTGATCTGAGTTTTTATTGATTGCTTCTGATAATGCTCCAAGACCAGTTCCAGCAGAAGTAGAAATCTTTACAGATTCTATTGCATAATTATTTGTTCCATCTGTATTTAAGAATTTTAGTGTAACTTCACCGAGTGAGCCAGCACCACCACTAACTGCCATTTCAGCACTTGTTTCATATCTAACATGTCCTATTTTGTGAGAGTTTGTAGGTTGAATTGAAGCTTTAACCGTTGTGTTTGAGTAAGCACCAATTTGGAATTCTTTGTTTGTAAAAGCACCTGATAGCATTTGTTGTCCATTAAAGCTTGTAGTATTTGCTATATTATCAAGCTCCTCCATAAGTCTTAGAATATCACTTTGAAGTGCATTTCTTGTAGTTGTTGTTTGACCATCTTGAGCTGCTTGAGTAGCCTTAGTCTTAATTGTATCTAGAATCTTTATTTGCTCATCCATAGCTTTATCGGCAGTTTGTATCATACCGATTGCATCATTTGCATTTCTAGTAGCTTGACCTAGTGCTGCTGCTTGAGATCTTAAGCTATCAGCAATTGCCATACCAGAAGCATCGTCTGCTGCTTTATTAATTCTCAAACCAGAACTTAATTTTTCTAGCGACTCTGCCATATTTCTGTTATTTACAAGACCAGAAGTATGTGCATTTAACGCATTGACATTTGTGTAAATCCTATAACTCATTATGCATCCTTTGCAATTTAAATTTTCAAATCTGATATAAGCAAGTAATGTTCCAATTTGAAAAATTTTAGGTTAATTTTTTTGTAAAGTTATAGAGTAAGTAGTGTATATATCTCTGTTAATTAGACTTTCTTTTGTATTTTTATTTATATTTATGATTTGAAATTCATTAAATATTTCAAAAATATTCTCATCATTAAAATAAAATTCTATAGGATTGAAATTTTTATTATCAATGTTATATTTTATTTTGTGTGATATATCTCCAATCAAAGTAAAAAAGCAGTATTTTTTAGTAACTCTTTTTATTTCTCTTAGTATGTTAGGTAGGTTAGCTATTGGTATGCAATTTAAAACTCCCAAACTAATACTAAAATCAAAAAAATTATCACGAAACTTTATATTTTTTCCGTCATATATTTCAAAGATAGCTTTTATATTTAATTGTTCTGAAAGTTTTTTTGCTTTATCTATTGCTTGTTTAGATATATCTATACCATGGCTTTCTATATCAAACTCACTTAAAAACAGGGTTTGTCTTCCTATTCCACAACCAAAATCTAGTGCTCGTATATTTAAAGTCGAGATATTAGAGGTGGGGGGGGGGGGTGGATTTGTAGTGTTATTGTATATATTTTTGAATTGTCCAATATCAACTTGCTTTTTTATAAAAGTGTTTAAGAATCTAATGAGCTCTTCATTGGGATATAGGTTATGATTATATCCATTTTTATAACTTAAGTCCCAATTGTTCTTCATCATGCTTAACCTCGATTTATAATTTTTTACCAGAGTATCTGATTTTTTTTTAAATTGAGTTTAAATTTAAAGCAAAAATATACATGTGTGGTTAGTAATTTTGAAATCTTAAATATTATTTATGATATGTTGGTGGATTCAGAAATATTTTGTTGATTTGTCTATATTTTTATTTAATCAATATATTGAAACAAGATATATTTGGTTATGATTTTGCGTTTTTATTGTTTAAGGAGCACTGATGAAAATTATAAAAATTAATAAAAAGGTAGTATCTAGTGATTTATGTATCTTAAGAGGATACATTAAAGCAAGAAGTTAATATTAAATATGCACGAAGCTTCTATTTTATAAGATAATATGAAATTTCAAATTTGTCAAAACTTACAATTTTTAAAAGATAATGATTTCGATATAAAATGCCAACTTACTATTCAGCATGAAATTGAACTCTATAAAGAAGCATTGGATTTTATGTTTGAAGTGTCCAAATTTAGAGATGATTTTTATGTTGATTTATATAATCCAAGCAATAAATATTGGGAACAAAATGAATTTAACAATATCCCAAACAAAAGACATAGTTGCGGATTTATCAGTTCTAGTTTATATGTTTTGCCAGATGGAAGTGTAACTAAATGTGAATTTCAAAGAGGTATGTTGGCTAGTAGGGATGTAACTCTACTTAGTTTTGGGAATATATATAGCCAAACGATAGAAAATATTTGGAATAGTAGTTTGCATAGGGATATATGCACACGGTATAAAATCGGAGATAATAAAGAAGGTATGCTTGATGTATGCAAGATATGTAAATCATCTTGGTGGAATGAAGTGTATTAAATTTAGCTATAATCTTTCCTAAAATTTTTTGGGAAAGATGTTAATGGAATTGCAAGAAGAAGAAATAATAAAGAGGCTACAAGAATCACAGAGTAAAAAAGATCTAAATAATGTATGTATGTTGCTAAGAGCTTTTGGCAAGGGTTGGCAGGAGAACTTAGAAACGCCATTAAAAGAACAAATAGCACAACTATTGCAAGATAAATCTTATGAGATAATTTTTAAAGGTGGTGATGTACCAGATAGGACTATTTTATGGGCTTATGGTATTTTTGATTGTGCGAGAGACGATGAGCGGTTTTTAAGTTATGTTGATTTTTGCAAACCTTATATTAGAGATACTTCTTTATCTTATTATGAAAGATTGTTATTTATTGACTATGCAAGTGTCGCTATTATGCTTAGTGGAGATAGAGAAGGGGCTGTTAAATTTTTCTTAGAAAACATAATGTTTTTAACTTTAAATGATTATTATATTGCTGATTTGAATGATTTTGTTCTTACATTTTTGTATTACTATTATATACCTATTGAGTGGATTTTGGAGATTCAAAGGAAGAATCTAAGTGATGAAGTGTATTTTAGCCTTGATAATACAACAAGGAGAAGTATATTTTTATGGTCTATGCACTGCTTTTGGAACACTAGACATTATTTTAATAATTTAAAATGGAGAGACAATTATCCTGTGTGGCTTGAAGTTTTGAGGGGCCTGTTAGAAAGAAATGAACTTGATGAGGCCATGTATGTGGAATTTTATATTTATCATAAATTTGGTAATTCAGCTCAAATAGATGAAGATTGGGAGGAGTATAATGCAAGTGTAGTAAAGTTGGTGGAACCGTATTTCGTAGAATATGGTAAAAAACTTCCAAAATGCAAAGACGACATATGTATAGAAGAAAATAGAAAAATCAAAATAGGAATATTAGAGGATAGAATTGTTGGTAATTCACCGTATAAAGTTGAGTATTCCTTATATAAAGCATTAATGGGTAGCGATGAGTTTGTTAGTAAATATGAATTGGTAGTATACTCTATGTCCTACATACAAAAAAGTGCTGATGGTAAAGTAGAAATAGAATCTATACGAGACTTGGGTGTAAAAGTGGTAAGTTTGTCTGATATATTGCTTAAAGAGGGTTATTATTATTCTCATTTAAATAAAGCTTTGACAATTAGAAATTATATATTCCAAGATGGTATTGATATTTTAATTTCAACAGGCACTATAGATTGTTCTGATTTTTTATTCTGCACTAGAAGTGCTCCGAGACAGATATATTGGTCTCATGGAAATGGTTCGTATGATATATTTGGAATAGATGATAGAATAAGTCACTTTAATCCACGTAGCAAGGAATTTAAATTTGAGCAATTTTTTATACCTATGGATAGAGATAAATTCTACAATCCCCAAATTGATGAAAGTCTAATAATAAAAGAAAAAGCAAAATATCCTATAAAAAACGATACCGTTGTGCTTGGTGTTATTGGTAGGCTTGTAAAAGTTGATAGTGAAGAGTATTTGGAAACTATAGCAAAGATTCTAAAAGAAAATCAAAATACTATTTTCATTGCTGCTGGAAATGGAAATGAACCTGATATTAGAAAAAAGGTTGAAGCATTAGGAGTTAGTGATAGATTTTTTATGCCCGGCTTTGTTAATCCTCATGTATATGGACATATAATTGATATATTCTGTAATACATTCCCTTTGGATCAAGGTGAGAGTTTTTCTGAGTTTTTAGCAAAAAGGGGTGCATTTTTGAATTTGCTAAATAGAGAATGCACATTTAGTGGAAAGTTAAGAGAATTAAAACTTGGTAAAAAAGTATTAGTATATTGTGATAACTTAGAAGAGTTTAAGCCAAATGTTTGCGGGTTTGATGAATTTATAAAGACGGATTGTATTTTTGTTACAAACAAGAAATTAAAAGTGTGTGATGATATAAGAGATAGAGTGTATGTGGCTGATATTAGCAATGAAGATATGGAACTTTTGGGTGATTATAAGATTCATGTAGTGGGTGATTGTTTTGAGCATTTAGGTGGGAATTTTGTCTGCGAAAAAGAGCTTATATGGTGTGTATATCACGCAAAGAATCTTAGATGGTGGAAAGAAATGGCAGATAATATACAAGAATATTATATAGATGGTAGTTATATTGGTTGGTGTTGCAGTGCGTTTAGTAAGGAGCAATATATAAAAAAGGCAAAATTTTTAATAGAAAACAAAAAGGCAAGAGATAAACTTGGGGAATTTTATGGAAAACATGGAGTGTTGCAAACAAACAAATTCCAGCAAGAATTAATTAAAAAATTCACACAAATAATTAGAGGCTAGAATTATGGAGCTAACAAAAATTATTTATGATATAGAAACTTTAGATAATGAAGGATTTATAAAGCTTTGCTATTTTATTAGAGATGGTGGGGAGCTAGAGGAGCAAGTAAGGTTTCAAATAGCAGAAGCCTTACAAAAGAGGGCGTTACTCGAGTTGCAAAACAACAATACAGTGGAGTTTAATTTATTTTGGAGCTATGGTGTATGTCGTGGTATAAAGAAAAATAAACTATTTAAATCATATATCCAAAAATATAAAAAAGCACACGCACATACCAATATAGATAAGCTACAAAATTTGATTTCTATTACTATCTTAGAGATTCTAAGTGGTAATGGAGAGGTTGCTTTAGAATCCTTTGCAAAAGAGTTAATGCTAGTTAAAATTGATAATAGTGTTTCTAATTTGCTTTTGTTTGTTTGTGAATTTTTCACTTGTAATAAGATACCTATAGAAGTATTTTTGAGAATCCTAAAAGAAACGCTAGGAGAATTTTCTAAGCTTAATAATGAAGAAAAGAGGAGTGTATTAAACTGGACATTGCAGTGCTTTTGGAATGTAGGACATTATATTGCTCATAGATCTTGGCTAGATATATACCCTATGATGAAAAGCATCCTTAGTAAAGCTCTAAAAGATTCCAATCTTGCTTTATCGTTGTATTTGGAATTTATTATTTATCACATCTATGGAAACTTAGCCACTTGTGGTGATGATTGGAAAAAATATAATGATGAAATAACAAAATTAACAGAATTTTATTATAAGCAATATGCAAAAAATCTAATCCCATGTAAAAAACAAAAAGCTAAGAATGGGAAAATAAAAGTAGCCCTAATAAAGGATAGAATTGTATCTAACTCACCAAATAATGTAGAGTATTCTTTTATAAAGGCATTGTTAGCCCATAAAGATATAGCTGATAATTATGAATTTAATATTATCTCTCTATCATATATTGAGAAAAGTCAAGATTCTTTAGAGTGTATGCAGGAGTATTGTAAACTTGGCGTTGATGTATATCTGCCAAGTGCATCTGTTGTGAATGATGATATATGTTACCACTCTCATCTGCAAAAGGTACTAAAAATAAGAGAGAGTATTTTAGATATAGGAATAGATATAGCTATATTTGATAATAATCTTCCTATATCTAGCTTTTTGCTAATTAGTAGATGCGCTCCTTTGCAAATTTTTTGGAGTCATGGGAATGGATACTATGATATAGAGGGTATTGATAAGAGAATAAGTCATTTTTCTCCTGAATCTCCATATAAAATAGAGCAAGTCCATGTGCCTATGGATAGAGATAAATTCTACAATCCCCAAATTGATGAAAGTCTAATAATAAAAGAAAAAGCAAAATATCCTATAAAAAACGATACCGTTGTGCTTGGTGTTATTGGTAGGCTTGTAAAAGTTGATAGTGATGAGTATTTGGAGACTATAGCAAAGATTCTAAAAGAAAATCAAAATACTATTTTCATTGCTGCTGGAAATGGAAATGAACCTGATATTAGAAAAAAGGTTGAAGCATTAGGAGTTAGTGATAGATTTTTTATGCCCGGCTTTGTTAATCCTCATGTGTATGGACATATAATTGATATATTCTGTGATACATTCCCTCTAGGACAAGGAGAGAGCTTGGATGAGTTTTTAGCTAAGAAGGGCGTATCTGTAAGCTATGAAAAAAGAGAGTATCAAGGACCAATAGAATTAAAAGAGCTAAAATATGGTGATAAAAGCTTGGTATGGGTTGAGAATTTAGAAGAGCTAACACCAGAGGTTGCAGGATTTAGTGAATTATTAGAATCTACTAAGGAAGATTATGAATATGGGCAAATAATCTTTATCTACAATAAAAAGGGAATAAAGATTCATAAAGATATAAAGCCGTATTCAATGTATGTAAAAGTAGGTACCAAAGATATGCTGACTTTTGCTGATTTTACATTGAAAGTTGAAAATGGTGGTTTTACATATATTAAAGGTTATCGTTTGCTTCCTAAGAATATTCCACTAAGTATTGGATATGCACAAAATTTAACATTGCAACAACAAAAAGGCTTTAGAGAAATTGCTAAGAAATATTATGATGTAGAAATTTTTGGTCAAGGATATACTAAAGAGCAGTATATAGAACTAGTTAGCACATTAGTAGCAAATAAAAAAATATACAAAAGAAGAGGCGAGAGAACTAAAAAAATAAAAGAAATTTATTATAATTTCGCACTAAAAGAATGCAAAAAAGGATTTTTAGAGGTGATAAATTGCAAATAGAAAACATTTATATTCCGCCACACTATAACTATATAGCTTTATTTTTAACGCTTGGGTGTAACCTATCTTGTTCTTATTGTATAAACTTAAATGAAGAGGGTTCATCTAGGAGTTCTGTTAGCAAAAAACAAATAAAACCACATGAGTGGATAGAGTTTATAAACAAAATAAAACTGCTTGATGAAAATGGCAAAGAAAGAGAAGATATACCGCTTACATTTCAAGGTGGTGAGCCTACTATGTATAAAGGATTCTATGAAGTTGTAAATGGAATAGATTCGCATTTCAAGCTTGATTTGCTAACAAATTTTATGTTTGATGTTGATGAATTTATCTCTAAAGTTAATCCTTCTAAATTTACAAGAGATGCAAAATATGCTGCAATTAGAGTTAGCTATCATCCTGGGCAAAATGATATAGATGATTTGATTATTAAGCATCACAAAATGCGTGATGCTGGATTTTATGTTGGAATCTATTCTGTTGCTACACCACAAAATCTAGAACATATAAAGGAAATTGAATTTAAGTGTAAAAATGAAGGCATTGATTTTAGGGTTAAAGAATATCTAGGTTTTGATGGCAAAGAATGGCATGGAACATATAAATATAAAGATGCAATAAGCCAAAAGATAGAGAAATATTGTGAGTGTAAAACCACAGAATTAATTGTTGGGCCTAATGGAAGTGTGTATAGATGTCATTCTGATTTGTATGAAAATAGAACACCTATTGGAAGTATTTTGGATTCTAGATTTAAAATAGAAGATATTTATCGTCCTTGCTATGTTTATGGACATTGTAATCCTTGTGATATTAAGGTTAAGACAAATAGATTCCAAGAGTTTGGTCATACTTCAGTGAGTATAAAAAATATTAGAGAACTAAAAGATAATGAAAGAGAAGCATTAAATAGAGGGAATTTTGGAATATGAATGATGTATTTAGAATAGATTCTCACAAGTTATTATTTCACCCTATGCGTGTATCAAAATGGTTTGAATCCTTTGGGGAATGGGAGAAGGAAAAAGAAATATATCCAATATATGTGGAAGTCTCTCCCTATGGAGCATGTAACCATAGATGCACATTTTGTGGTGTGGATTATATGGGCTATAAAAACATAAAAATAGACCTTGAAATTTATAAAAAAACAATACAAGAAATGGGAACTCTCGGAGTAAAAAGTGTGATGTTTGCAGGTGAGGGTGAACCATTATTGCATAGAGATTTGGATTTAATGATAGAAGCTACAAATAATGCAGGAGTTGATGTTGGAATTACTACAAACTTTGTCCCTTTAAAAAAAGAAAAATTAGAAAGAATTTTAAAAAACACAACTTGGATAAAAGCTAGTATTAATGCAGGAAATGCAGAATCTTATGCAAAGATTCATAGAACTAAAGAAGATGACTTTTATAAAGCTTTGGATAATTTAAAAGAAGCATTAAAAGCAAGAGAGCAAACAAAAAGTAATTGCACAATAGGTGTGCAAATGTTGCTTCTACCACAAAATTATAAAAGTACAATAGAGTTTGCACTTACGCTAAAAGAAGTTGGAGTTGATTATTTGGTTGTTAAGCCATATTCTCAACATCTCTTTAGCAAAACTAGAGAATATGAAGGATTAGATTATAAGGAATATTTATTTTTAGAAAAGAGTTTAAAGGATATTACTAGTGATAAATTTTCGATTATTTTTAGAGCAGATACGATGAGAAAGCTAGATGGAAATAGAGATTCTTATAAAAAGTGCTATTCTACACCGTATTTTTGGGGATATATAAGTGCTAATGGTGATGTGTATGGTTGTAGTTGCTATTTAAGCGATGAGCGATTTTCCTATGGAAATATCAATAAAAGTAGCTTTAAAGAAATTTGGCAAAGCCAAAAGAGAAGAGAAAATATAGCATTCATTCAAAATGAGCTTGATATTAAAAAGTGTAGAGTAAATTGTAGAATGGATTCTATTAATAGATATTTGTGGGAGTTAAAACACCCAAATTCTCATGTAAATTTTATATAGGAATTATTTTGAAAAACTTTATTTTAGATTCACATAAATTGCATTACCACTTACAAAGAGTAGCGGAGTTTGAAAAAAGAGGAGATTGTTATCCGATATATATGGAAGTTTCTCCTGTTGGGCTTTGTAATCATAGATGTATTTTTTGTGCTTATGATTATATTGATTATCCAAATAGACATTTGGATAAGGATAGGTTTTTAAGCTTTTTAGATGAGGCTTCATCTTTGGGGATAAAAAGCATCCTTTATGCAGGAGAAGGAGAGCCACTAATCCATAAAAATATTGCAGAGTTTGTAGAAAAAAGCAAAGAAGTTGGAATTGATTGTGGAATGTTTAGCAATGGAGAGCTATTAAGTGAGAAATTAGTGCAAAAACTATTGCCTAATTTGACATTTTTGCGTTTTAGTTTCAATGGTGGAGATGCACAAACTTATGCAAAAATTCATAAGCCAAGTAAGCGTAATACCTATGCGTGGGGGGGGCATTTTTAATGGATAAAGTGCTAAAAAATATCGAATATGCTACATCTTTTAGAAATAAAGAAAAGTTAGAGGTTGATCTAGGTTCGCAATTTGTGCTTTTAAAGGAAAATAAGGATTCTTTAATTTCTGCTATTTCTAATTTAAAAAATGCTGGAGTTGATTTTGTTTCTGTGAAACCTTTTGTGTTTCAAAATGAAGAGCAAAAATATGATAAGAATAATGGTTTTATATTACTTGATGAGATAAGAGATTTAATAAAAGAAGCAAAGAGTTATGAAGATTCAAACTTTAGTGTTATTTTTAGGGAGAATGCTTTTTTAAATAAGGAAAAAGAAAGAAATTATTCACATTGCTATGGTTGTAATTTTATTACAACACTAAATTCTGCTGGAGATATTGCAACTTGCCTTCCTTATTGGGATAAAGAGGAGTTTGTGTATGGAAATATTTACAAAGAAAGTTTTTATGAAATATGGAATGGAGAAAAAAGAAAAAAAATAAAAAGATTCTTAGAAAATGATCTAAATTGTAAGAAATGTCCTACAAATTGTCGTCCAAATGCTATTAATGAGTTTTTGGACGATATTTTAAATAAAGATGTAAAGCATAAAAATTTCATATAGGAGTCAGTTTTGGATAAAGTTACTAAGGGAAAATATTTTAATAGAATTGTAAAAGAATACGATGAAGGTCAAGTTGCTCAAATGGGGTATATGAGCTCTTATGCTTATTTTAAGCAACCAATTAGACTTGCATTAGCTGTAGCTAGATATAAGTTTGTATCTAAAATGTTCAGTGGATATGATAAGGTTTTAGAGCTTGGTTGTGCGGATGTATTTTATTTTGCGATAGTAGCTGATACGGTTGGTCATTTGGTAGCTAGTGATTATGATCCAGTTTTTATTGATCAAGCAAAACAATTAAACCGCCCAGAAAATATGACACTAACTGCACTTGATTTATCTCAAATGCAAGATGAATTTGGAGCTTTTGATGGAATTTATGCATTAGATGTGTTAGAACATATTCCAAAAGAAAGCGAAGATATGTTTATGAGAAATATACTATCTAGTTTAAAACCGCTAGATTCTGCGGGGGGGGGGGGTAATTTGATACTTGGTATCCCTTCATTAGAAAGTCAAGTATATGCAAGTGAGGGTTCAAAAGCTGAACATGTAAATTGTAAGAGTGGCGAGGAGTTTAAGGAATTTTGCAAAAAGTATTTTCATTCTGTGTTTGTCTTTAGCATGAATGATGAGGTTGTGCATACTGGGTTTTATCCTATGGCACATTATCTTTTTGCATTATGTGTTTGTCCAAGAAAAGGTAATATATGACAGATATCGCAAAAGAAATAAGAAAAACACTATTAAAATTAGCAAATCAAGCAAGAGGTCCTCATATAGGCTCTGCTTTAGGCTGTGTGGATATTTTTAGTGCTTTGTATTTTAAGGTCTTAAGATTAGACCCTTATGAAAGCAGAGATATATTTTTACTCT
This sequence comes from Helicobacter ibis, assembly GCF_027859255.1. Classification (NCBI taxonomy): domain Bacteria; kingdom Pseudomonadati; phylum Campylobacterota; class Epsilonproteobacteria; order Campylobacterales; family Helicobacteraceae; genus Helicobacter; species Helicobacter ibis. The sequence goes on along the minus strand of NZ_JAQHXR010000002.1, from coordinate 426,001 downwards.
CAAAAGCACATTCTGCAATGAGTTTATATTCTACGTTTTATCACAAAGGATTGATGAGTGAAGAAATGCTTTTTTCATATTATCAAAATGGAGGCACACTTCCAGCTCATACAGATAGAAATACGCATAAATACATAGAAATATCAGCAGGTAGCCTGGGACATGCACTACCTATGGCTATTGGAATGGCTATGGCTTTTAAAAAAGATAAACAAGATAGAAATATTTATGTTCTAATGGGTGATGGTGAAATTCAAGAAGGAAGCATTTGGGAGGCACTTATGCTTGGGGCAAAACTAGGTTTAAATAATATCGTTGCATTAATTGATAGAAATGATTTGCAAGGCTATGGTAGGGCTAGTGAGCTATTAGACTATGAGCCATTAGAGGATAAGTTTAGAGCGTTTAGCTGGGATTGTGAGCGTGTAGATGGGCATTGTGAAGATTCTATTATAAATGCTATAAATAACAAAAAAGATAAGCCTTTATGCGTGATATGTGATACTACTAAGGGTAAGGGTGTTAGCTTTATGGAAGATAAGCTAGAGTGGCATTATTATTTGGTTACTGATGAAATTTATGCTAGAGCATTAGAGGAGCTAAAATGAGAAATACAATTGCTTCATGTATTATTGAGGTAGCAAAAAAAGATTCTAATGTTTTTTTAATTAGTGGTGATGCTGGGCTTGGTGTATGGGATAGTTTTAAAGAAGAATATAAAGATCAATATATAAATCCAGGCATTAATGAATCTTTGTGTGTAAGTATGGCTTCTGGTCTTGCTATGCAAGGAAAGAAGGCTATTTATTATAATATTGCTCCATTTGTGATTATGCGTCCTTATGAGCAAGTTAGACTTGATATTTGCTATCAAGAACTACCTGTGATTTTAGTAGGAACTGGGAGTGGTCTTACTTATATGCCAAGTGGCATGACACATTATGCGCTAGAAGATATAGGCTTAGCTTTAAGTATGCCAAATTTAGATATTTTTTCCCCATGTGATCCGCTTGAGGTTAGAGCTTGTTTTGAATACGCATATAAGAGCAATAAGCCAAGCTATATAAGAATCCCAAAAGCAGGTGAGCCAAATTTGCACAATGGAGAAATTGCTGATATTTCAAAATTACAATTTTTGCTACAAAATAATAGTGAAATTTTAATCCTCTCTCATAGCTCTATATCACAAGAAGCACTAAAAGCAGGTGAGATTCTAGGTTGTGATGTGGCTACTAAGCCATTTATAAATAGCTTTGAATTTAATTTAGAGGCTTATAAATATATTTTTGTTGTAGAAGAGCATTTTAGTTATGGTGGTTTAGGGACATTTTTAAAAAATTACACAAATGCAAAAATTGAGATTTTAGCAGTAAGCAATAAATATGTACATTTAATAGGAAATTGTGAATATGGAAGGGAATATTTTGGTATAGATTCTAAAGGAATAGTAAAATCTATAAAAGAAAGGCTATAAATGGGAAGAATATTAAATATTTTTACAAAACTACATAAAAAGACTGCTAGAGATTATATAGCAAGAATGATGGATTCTAAAATAGAATGCATGGAAGTAGCAAAAAAGTATGATGAATCTTTTTGGGATGGGGATAGAAGATATGGCTATGGTGGATATAAGTATGATGGTAGATGGGAGGCTGTGGCTAGGGATTTAATAGAAATTTATAAACTAGGTAATAATAGCAAGATTTTAGATGTGGGTTGTGGTAAGGCGTTTTTACTCTATGAGATAAAAAAGATACTTCCAAATTGTCAGATTGTGGGATTTGATATTTCAGAATATGCTTTGCAAAACGCAAAAGAAGAAGTGAAAAACAATCTTTTTAAATTTAGTGCTAAAGATCCATTTCCATTTGGAGATAAAGAGTTTGATTTGGTTATTTCTTTAGGAACTTTGCATAATTTGTCTATATATCATTTAAAAAATGCTTTTAGTGAAATGGAGAGGATTGCAAAAGATTCCTATTTCATGGTCGAATCTTACAGGAATAATAAAGAGCTTTTTAATTTGCAGTGTTGGGCATTAACTTGTGATAGCTTTTTTTCTCCTAGCGAGTGGATATGGCTTATGGGTGAGTTTGGCTATAAAGGTGATTATGAGTTTATATATTTTGAATAGGAGAAATTATGCAATATAAGATGAGTGATAGAATAATTCCAAATCAAGAACCATTTTTGGAGTATTATAAAGAAGATAGAGAATCGTTAAATGATAGAATTTTTGCAACTTGTTTAAAATACTCTAAAATAGACAATAGAGATTCTAGTTTTAAGTTTCATAAAGACTTCCCAGAGCAACAATACATGGGTACAGATCCAATAGTTAGAAAATTTCAGAGCATTTTAATATCTCAAATACAAGCTAAAAAAGTGCTAGAAATTGGGACATTTGTAGGAATGGGAACTATAAATTTAGCTAAAAGCGTTGGTGAGAGTGGAAGTGTAACTACTATTGAAAAATTTAGTGAGTTTGCAAATATTGCTAAAGAAAATTTTAAACAAGCAGGATTAGATAATATTACACTCTTAGAAGGCAATGCATTTGAAATCATACAAGATCTAACCTCTGAGAGAGGGGGGGGGGGATTTATATGACTTTATCTTCTTAGATGGAAATAAAGAGCATTATTTTGATTATTTTAATATGTTATTTCCATATTTAAGAGTTGGTGGTATTTTGATGATTGATGATGGATTTTTTGTCGGAGATATCTTAAATGATGAACCACAAACGCAAAAAGGTAAAGGTGTTAAGAAATTCTTAGAATCTCTTTTAAAAAGAGATGATGTAAATTCTTTGTTGCTTCCGCTTGGTGCTGGAAGTTGCATTGTTACAAAGCTTAGGAGTTAAATTGGGATTATTATATACAAAATATAAAGTATTTCATTATAAATACAAAATAGATTCGTTGCCAAAAGATAGGGAGATAACACCTCCTGTGCATATAAGGATAAAGCCCACTAATGTATGCAATCATGATTGTTGGTATTGTGCTTATAAGGTATCTAATTTGCAACTTGGTAAGGATATGGTTGAGAGGGATTATATACCAGAAGATAAAATGCTAGAAATAATTGATGATTGTGAGAGCATGGGTGTTAAGGCTATAACATTTAGCGGTGGTGGGGAGCCATTAGTTTATAAATACATGAAAAGTACATTGCAAAGACTTGCACAGAGCAGTATTGCTTTTGCTACACTTACAAATGGTTCAAAGTTAAATGGAGAAATAGCAGAGATTTTTGCACATAATGGAACTTGGGTTAGAGTAAGTATGGACGGCTTTAGCAATGAAAGTTATAAGAAATTTCGTGGCGTTGGGAAGGCAGAGTTTGATAAAATCATTAAAAATATGGAAGACTTTAAGAAGCTTGGTGGAAGTTGCTATCTTGGCGTTAGCTATATTGTTGGAGCTGAAAATTATAAAGAAATTTATAGTATGGCAAAAATTTTAAGCGATATTGGTGTGGATTCTATGAAAATATCCCCTACAATTACAAGCAATGATGGAGAAGAGACAAACAAATATCATAAAGAGTTTTATGAGAGTGCTAAAGAGCAGATACAAAAGGCAAAAGAATCTTTTGGTAAAGATTTGGAGATTTATGATTCATATCATTATCAACTAGGTAGCTTTGAAAAAGACTATAATTGGTGTCCTTATTCTCAAGTGCTAATGGTTATTGGTGCGGATTTAAATATTTATCCTTGTCAAGATAAGGCTTATAATTTAGATGAAGCATTGCTTGGAAGTATTAAAGATATATCTTTTAAAGAGTGGTGGTTTAATAATAAAGAGGCATTTTTTAAGGTTGATCCAACTTGTGTGTGTAATCATCATTGTGTAGCACATGAGAAAAATAAAATGATTTTAGAATATTTAAATGCTGATAAGAAGCATTTGGGATTTGTGTAGGAAATGGCATGATAAATGAAGAATATATATTGAATAAAATCTCTGCGGGGGGGGGGGCGAAATCTATCCTCTTTTAGTAGATTTCCTGAATATTTGCAAATTGAAACGACAAATGATTGCACCGCTAGGTGTGTAATGTGTGGTATCAATGAATGGAAAAAGAAAATAAGTGGTAAGTTTATGAGCGATTCTTTGTTTTTTAAAATTGCTAATGAGGTTTTAGAAAATAAAGATTTTGTAAAAAAGGTTGCGTTGTATCTTGGCAATGAGCCACTGCTTGATAAAAAGCTCGAAGAAAAGATTTTGTTTTTTAGAAATGGTGGAATAAATGTAAATTTCTCTACCAATGCTTCTTTGATGAATAAAAGCCGTGCTGTTTCTATATTAGAGAGCGGAGTAAATCATGTTAATTTCTCTTTTGATGGGCTTGATAAGCAATATTATGAATCCATGAGAAAAGGATTAAGTTTTATAGAAGTTCTTGGAAATGTGCTAGAATTTATAAATTTAAGAAATTTAAAGCATTATAAAACACAAGTTAGAATTAGTATTATTAAAAATATAAATTATATTGACGATATTCCTAGTATTGTTGATTTTTGGAAGAGATTTTTGGATTTTCAAAATGGTGATAGCATAAGGATTGATGAGTTATCTATAGATTTACAACAAAGTGGTAAAATTGCACATGATATAGAATATGATAAAGAGCAACAAAGAATTTATAATGCAAAAAATAAGCCTTGCTATACCTTGTGGAATACAATGGGGATAAAGGCGGATGGTAGCATTGCTTTGTGTTGTATTGATCAGTGTAGAGTTTATAAATTAGGAAATTTGAATGAAACAAGCATAAAAGAAAACTGGCAAAATAATAAAATTAGAGAATCTTTTAAGGAGATTCATATAAAAAGTGGTCGAGGTGGAGTTGAGTTTTGCAAAAATTGTATAGCATGGATTAACTAAGGAGTAAAAATGACAAATAAAGAATTTATATTAAACCGCATTACAGCTGCGGGGGGGGGGATTTATTAGATGATTTCCTCTCTTTTCCTAGATATGTGCAAATAGAGACAATACAGAATTGTAATGCCAGATGTGTAATGTGTGGAATAAATGAATGGCATAGAGAGACAAACAAAATGAGTGATTCTTTATTCTTGAAGGTTTCCAACGAACTTTTTGAATATAAAGATGTGATTCAAAGGGTTAGCGTCTTTTTGGGTGGAGAGCCACTGCTAGATAAAAAGTTGGCAGAGAAGATTTCTATTTTGAAAAATGGTGGCATTAAAAATGTATTTTTTACCACTAATGCTTCTTTAATGTTTAAAGATAGAGCATTGGAGATTTTAGAGAGTGGTATTACACAGATTGATATCTCGCTTGATAGTCTTAAAAAGGAAATCTATGAAAAGATTCGTGTTGGGTTAAAATTTGATGAAGTAATAAATAATGTCTTAGGTTTGATAGAGTTAAGAAATAGTGGTAATTTTGATACTAGAATAAGGATAAGAATTACCCAAATGGATTGTAATGCAAATGAAATAGAAGATTTTCGAAAGTTTTTTAAAGATAATTTTAAAGAAGGCGATAGCGTGTATTCTAAAAATCTAAATACATTTTTCATGGAAGGTGAGCTAAAAGATGATGTGAAGCAATTTACAGGGTTTAGCAAATATAAAAGTGATGAGTTTATATATCCTAAACTTCCATGTTATACACTATGGAATACCATGATAATATTAAGTGATGGCAGGGTTGGATTGTGCTGTGTAGATATGGGTAGAAATGTTATCTTAGGCGATTTGCGTAAAAATACTATAAAAGAGGTGTGGCAAGGAGAATCTTATAAGAAAATAAGAGAGATTCATCTAAAAGATGGTAGAGGTGCAATGAAAGAATGCACAAATTGTGCAACTTGGATATAAGGAGAAATATGAAAACAATAATAGTAAATTTTAAAAATAAGACAGGTGTAAATAGCGTTATCGATACTCTAAATTTAGATAAAAGTTTAAATTTAGAAGAGTTTTGTGTAAATGAGTTTTTTGGTGATTTTAAGATGGCTATTGATGAGCTAAGAGAATGTCAAAATTCTCTGCGGGGGGGGGGCAATTGATAGCCTTTAATTATCCATTACTAGAAGTAGAAGAGCAAAAAGTGTGTGAAAAATTTTTCAATGATTGCTTAAAGAGTGAAGATAATTTATATTACTATCCAAAACCAAATGAATATGTTGAAGTAGATGACTTTGCTTTCTTTTGTTTAAAAAAAGATTTAACACTAGATAATTATTACATTGAATCTCTTTATAGGAATAATCTATTAGACGTGAGTTTAAGAAATAAGATTCACCCTCTTTTAAGGAAGACTTTGGGCATAGATTCCAAGGTGTATAAGAAAGTTATTTTTAAAGAATCTAGAAAGCTTTTTAATCTTTCATATTCTTTTAAGCCTTATGATATCAATAAAGATGTACTAACAAGAGATCTAACAAAGAATCTAAGATATTTTTATAAAGCACCAGAGACAATAGGAATCCAGCTGAACAATACTTGCAATCTTTCTTGCATTATGTGCCATTACCATTCTCCAGTGTATAAGCCAACTCAAAGCACAGAATTTTTTAAAATTCCTATGAAACTAGATTCACAAGTGGTAAAAGACGCTATCCTCTATGCTTCAAAAAATGGTTGTGTGGTCGATTTTACAGGACCGGGAGAGGTGCTATTAGATGATAGGATTTATGATTTTATAAAGTTTGCTAGAGATAGTGGAGTGAAGAGAGTTGGATTTACAAGTAATGCTACTTTATTAACAAAAGATAGAAGCAAAAAGTTAATAGATAGTGGGATTTCATATATACGATTTAGCATAGATGGAGCTAATGAGAAAACATATAAAGAGATTCGTGGTGCTAGTTTAAAAAAGGTGGAAGAAAATGTAAGAGAGTTCATAAGATATGCTCAAGTTTCTAGAAGCAATGTTGAAATTAACTTAAATTGTGTGCTTGTGGAATCTAAGGGTGTTAAAAATGAAATGGGCTTATTTATGGAGAAGTGGAAAGAATATTTACCATATATTAATTATGTAAATTTTTCTAATGAAATGTTTTTAGATGAGAAAGGATTTCATAAAGAAAAAATGCCAGAAAATAGATATGTATGTCATTGGCCATTTTTTAATGGAATGTATATAGCACCAAATGGTAAGGTTAGTATTTGTTGTGCCATGCAGGCTACTTATGGCAGAAGCGAAGTGAGTGTTGGAGATGTATATAAAGATACTTTAGAAGAAATATGGAATGGAAAAACCTTAAATGCCTTAAGAAAAGAATGCCTTACACAAAAATATGAGAAGTTTAAAATTTGTCAAAGTTGTATTGAATGGGCAAATAATAGAATGGAAGATGATGGAAGTGGTAGAAATAATGGGATTGTCCATCGTAAATAAGGAGTAGATATGAATGAATTTGTAGAATATTATACTAAGCATAAAATTTCACCAGTAGCACAAGATATAAGCGATCTTAATTTGCACATAAAACGAAGGCTTAGATTATATTCTGCTTTAGGTATTAGCGGAGTTTTGTTTAAAGGTGCAAAGATATTAGAAGCAGGAGCAGGAAGTGGATATAATACTCTAGTCTTTTTGCTTCTTGGAGCTAAGGTAGATATAGTAGAGCCAAATGAGACTGGTAGAATAAAAATGCAAGAGCTTTTTAATAAATATTGTATAGATGAAGAACTATATCAGATTCATGCTTGTTGTATTGAAGATTTTAAAAGTGATGTTGAGTATGATTTTATTATTGCAGAGGGATTTTTGCCTGCATTTCCTAAAGAATATAGAAGCAAGATTGCAAAAGGATTATTGGAACATTTAAGTGATAAAAGCACACTTGTTACAACAACAATTTGCGAATTTTCTTACTTCTTTGAATACCTAAGAATCTTACTCAGCTTTGTATTGCAAGAATCTTATCAAATTTCAAAATTTGATGATTTGGTTGATATTTTTTGTGTAGCATTTAAAAGCCATCTAAATTCTTTAACTCACGCATCTCGTCCCATAGAAGAATGGGTCAAAGATACATTACCAAACCCAACTACAGAGCATTTTTCATATAGTCTAAAAGATTGTATTGTGGAGTTATCAAGTATTTATAAAATTCTCTGCGGGGGGGGGGCGATATTTGCACTATTGGTACGAATCCTTGTCTTATTCCAAATCTTAGTTGGTATAAAGATATGGATTATTCATATAAAGACACAATTAAAGATGAATTCTATAGAAAGCGACATATTTTGTTGTGCCATAAATTCAAAGATAGTATAAGAGATGAGAGATTAAATATGGAACTAGAAAAGGATATTTTGGATTTTAGAGATGAGCTTTTAAAATATAGAGAAAGCAGAAGTGAGGATATTTTAGATTCAATAATTATAAAATTAGAAGTAATAGAGACTAAAAATAGAGATTTAGGAGAGTTTTTCTCTCAAAGTCTAAAAGAATGTATAGAGCTTCTAAGAAAGAAAAATATCACAAAAGAAGAAGTTAGAGATATGAAATATTTTGCTTGTGCTTGGGGAAGAGGACAGCAGTATATTAGTTTTTGTAAAGATGATTTTAAGATTTAAAGGAATGATATGAAGTGCTTAATTTGTAATGGAGAGCTAGAAGAACTTGTAGCTAATTTAAAAGGAAATATATCAGCATATCCAAGTGGTGGTGTGTATGATTTTAGCCTTTGTATATGTAAGTCTTGCTCTTTGGTGCAAAAATACATTACAAAAGAGTATGAATCTTTGTTAGATGATGTGTATAAAAATCATTATACTTTCTTTAGCAATGAGCAAAATACGCTAAAAGGTGGAGAGGAAGAGAGGGGCAGATTAGAGATAGAATCTGTAGCGAATAAAGATGGGTTTTCTTGGCTTGATTATGGTTGTGGTGGAGGACATTTTATAAGGCTTTTAAATAAAATCCGACCAAATTTTAAAATTTATGGTTATGATGTAGCAGATGTAAATGTAGAAAAATTTAAAGATTGTAAGATTGAAAGACTATTTTTTGGTGGTGAAAAGATAGATAAAAAGTTTGATTATATTAGTCTAAATATGGTACTAGAGCATTTGTTTAATCCACTAGAGGTGCTAAAAAGTCTAGTATCAAATTTAAAAGAAAATGGAAAAATGCTAATTCGAATCCCTAATTTTAGATTCTTGCCTACTGATTTATATATCTATGAACACACAATGCATTTTCAAAAAAGCACAATAGATTTTTTATTAAATAAGGTAGGATTGAAGTTTGAAAAATTTATAAGTGGTATTCCAAATATCGAATATGCTTTGGTAGCAAGTAAAGATTCTAACCTCTGCGGGGGGGGGGGCAAAATAGATAATAATTCCTTTAGCAGTAATAAGTCTAAAGCATTAGAAGCAGTAAGGTTTGTAGAATATGTAGATAAGATAATAAGAGAATATAGGAATAAAAATATAGGAATCTTTGGAGTAAATGGCGTGGGTGCTCTTATGACATGTAGATATAAAAAAATAAATTTTATAGTAGATGAAGATGTAGCAAGACAAAAGATGTTATTTGATGGAAGGGCGATAATTTCTCCAAAAGATGCACAAGGCGATATTTTATTAGCATTTAGAAATAAGAGCGAAACAAATAGAATCTATAAAATATTATGTGAAAAATATCCCAATAAAAGATTTGTTAATTTATGTAAGGATTTTATATAATTTGAAAAAGGAAAAATATGAGTTTAATAGAAATAAAAGAGGCTAAAAGCCCAACATTCTATAAAGAAGATTCAAATTTTAGCTATATAACTAATGAGGATATAGAGTTTGTAAAAAACCATTGCAAAGAAAAAAAGCAAAGCACTAGAATCTGTCTGCATAAAAATGGTGAGAGTGATTTGCACAATATGCTAATAGCACATTTACGAGGAAACTATATAAGGCCACATAAAAATCCTACAAAAAGTAAAGCATATCAGATAGTAGATGGAGATATGCGAATAATAGGTATAAATGATATTGAAGAAAAGCTATTTGATATAAATTTGGCCAATGAAAAGATTTTAAGAATAGAAAAAGATATATATCTTTTATTGCTTCCCGTAAGTGAAGTGGTGGTATTTCATGAAATAGCTTTAGGTCCATTTATAGTGTCTAATTCTCTGCGGGGGGGGGGGCAAATATATGCCTCTTTTAGCCCACAAGAAAATGACAGAGGCGGCATAAATGAGTTTGTCGCAAAATATACCAAAGGCACTTATAACTGGCTCTAGTAGAGGTATAGGACTAGAAATAGCAAAGAGACTTCATGCACTAGGATATGAAGTAATTTTGGTAGCAAGAGATAAAGAAAGGTTGCAAAAGATAGAAGAATCCTTAAAGAATAGGATTCTTACTTATGCAATAGATTTAAGCTGTGATAAAAATAGCAAAGAATTTTTGGATTTTCTAGATTTTGTTATTAAAAATCTACCTAGTGTTGTGATACATAATGTAGGTGGTAGGCTAGAGTGTGATAGTCAGCCACTAGATTATGAATCTTTAATGAAATCAATAGATTTAAATTTAGGTGTTGCAGTATCCATAAATCATAAAATACTTCCATTTTTAAAACCAAAATCGCATTTACTTTTTATTAGCTCCGATTCTGCACTTACAGGTAATGGCGCACCTGGTTATGTAGCGAGCAAGGCAGCACTTAATGCATATATAAAAAGTACTGCAAGATTCTATGCAAAAAATGAAATCATTATAAATGGGATAATGCCGGGGATCGTAGAATTTAGTGGTAGTGTATGGTACAAGAAAAAAGAGCTTGAGAGTGAAAAATATAACAAAGCAAAAGAGGCACAACCTTTGGGTAGATTTGGCACATTAGAAGAAATATCAAGCTTTGTTGAAAAGCTAATTAATGAAAATAATATGCTAACTACTGGTGAGATATTCTTGCTAAATGGTGGTGCATAAAGGAGAAAGTATGTTAAAAACAAAAGAGGATATAGCAAAGAGATTGAATATTAAAAGCTATGAAGAAGTTTTGCAGTTTCCAAAGTATTTTGAGTTTGAAACAATAAATGCGTGTAATGCAAGATGTCTTATGTGCACTATAGATGAATGGGATGGAAATCCAAAAAAGGTGGTGAGTGATGAGTTGTGGCGTAAGTTTGTAGAGAATGTAAAGCCACATAAAGAATGGATAGAGAAGATTACTTTAACAAGAGATGGTGAGCCACTACTAGATACAAAAATAGCACAACGAATAAAAACCCTAAAAGAAGCTGGAATAAAAAAGGTAGTAATTGTAACTAATGCTCAAGCGTTAAGTAAAAGAAAATCTCAAGAGATTCTAGAAGCTGGTATTGATGAGATATATTTTAGTGTTGATGGATATTCTAAAGAGGCATATGAAAAGATTCGTGTTGGGCTTAGCTATGAGAGGGTTTTGGAGAATATTTTGTATTTTATAGTTTTAAGAGATTCTAACTTTCCTAACACAAAAATACGATTAAGAATGATAGAGCAAGAAGAAAACATGTTTGAGAGCGAATCTTGGTTGTCTTTTTGGAAAAGTAAGGTTGATTTAGAAAAAGGAGATATGGTATATGTGATGCCTCTTCACAGCTGGGGAAATCAGTTAAATACTGAATCAATAGATAAAGTAGAATATATGTCATCTTTTGCTTGTATATCGCCTTTTAGCTCTATGGCTATTCATTATGATGGTAAGGTTGGCATTTGTGGTGTGGATTATGGAAGCAAACATCTTTTGGGAGATTTTAGCAAAAGTAGTATAGAATACATTTGGCAAGAGGGATTTAAGAAAGCAAGAGAGCTTCATTTAAATTCTAAAAGAAATGATATTTGGTTGTGTCGTGGTTGCGATTTATGGGATAGAAATTATAAATATTAAGGAAGATTCTTGGATAAGGTAGATTTGATATTAGAATGCAGATTATGCAAGAGCAACGATTTGCAAAAGATAATTACTCTAGAGAAAAATCCAATTGGTGATAGGTTCTTTTCTGATATAAATATTGCAAAAAGCATGGAGTTACATAATGTAGAGCTAATGCTTTGTAAAGAATGCGGACAGATCCAGTTAAGTGAAGTAGTAAGTCCTAGTGATATTTATACAGAAGAGTATCTTTATACTTCTAGCACTTCAGTTGGATTAATAGAGCATTTAAAAAAGGGTGCTAGAGAGCTAATAGATAGATTTAATTTAAAAGAGGGTTCTTTGATTGTTGAGATAGGCAGTAATGAGGGTGCTATGTTAGAGGCTTTTAAAGAGCTTGGAATGAAGGTTGTAGGAATTGATCCTGCTATGAAAGCAGTAAATAAGGCAAAAGAGCGTGGGGTGGATACCATATGTGGGTTTTTTTCTCTAAATTTAGCTAAAGAAATAGAAGCTAACTATGGAAAAGCCAACATGGTAATCGCCAACAATGTAATCGCCAATATCCCTTTGTTGCAAGAAGTAGTGCATGGTATATCACATTTACTAGAATATTCTGGTGTGTTTGTCTTTGAGACTAGCTATGCACAAAGCGTTTTAAAGAGACATCTAATAGATACGATTTATCATGAGCATATTAGTTATTTTTCTGCTAAGCCTTTAGGGAGATTCTTTGCGTCTTGTAATTTGGAGTTATTTGATGCAGAGGAGATTTGGACTAAAGGAGGGAGCTTAAGAGGGTATGTATCTAAGCCGTTGTGTTTTTCTAAAACACAACGGCTAAATGATATTATAAAGAATGAAGAATCTTTTATCTTTGCTTCTCATATTGTGGCAAATAGCACTAATTTGGAAGTTTTATTTAACGAAATTAGCAAACTTCTAGGAGATAGGGAAGAATTTATTTTTGAGAGTTTTTATGCTAAAGCAGTTTTTGAGCAAAATTTGCTTGATATGGTGTTTTTAGAACATATTAATTATTTGTATCTTTTGCCTTTAGTAGAGTTTTTAGAAAAGAAAAGTTTAAATGTCTATGATGCAAAACTAGTTGAAAGTAAGGGTGGAAGCATACAAATAAGAATCTCAAAAGATATGAGTAAAGAAAAGTCAAAAGAACTTTTAGGACTAATGGAAAGCGAGAGAGAATTTTTCAAAAAAGAAGATATTTTTGCAAACTTTACAAATGGGTTGGAAAAATTTAAAGCCGAAGTTAGGAAGCTTACATTAGAGATTAAAAAAAGGCAAGGAAGTGTAGGTGTATATGGTGCTTCTGTGGGTGGAGTTATGATGGTGTATCATTTGGGATTGAGTGATGTGATTGATTATTTTTTAGATGATAATGTAGCAAAGATTGATAAATACGCACCAAATCTTGGAATTTTGGTAAAAGATTCTAAGGCTTTAGAGAGTGAAGGTGTAAAAGAGTGTATAAGTGTGGCTTGGAGATTTATGGAAGCAATTACAAATAAACATAAAGAATTTTTAGAAAAGGGTGGTGTATTTTATTCATTAGAATTGCCAACTTTAAGTGTAAAACAATATATAAAAGAAACTAAATCATCTGCGGGGGGGGGGGGGAATAGAGAGCTAATTCTCCTTTATATGCTATATTTAAGGTGCAAATTTAAATATCCTCTATTTTTAGGGGGTGCTAGATGATAAGGTTTATGAATCTAGCAGTTACGGAATCTGAAAGAGATTCTCTTATTCAAGTAATTTTACAAGTTTTTAATCATGGTATTTTTATAAATGGTCCAGAACTAACAGAATTTGAATCTAAAATTGCAAAATTTCATAATAGAAAATATGCTAATGGTGTCTGCTCAGGCAGTGGTGCTTTATTGTATGCATTAAGGGCATTGGAAATTGGTATGGGTGATGAGGTGATTACTACTTCACTTAGTTGGATAGCTACTGCAAATGCTATTGCAAGTTCTGGTGCTACACCAATTTTTGCTGATGTAGATTCTGATTTAAATATAAATATAGAAAGTATAGAAAAATTAATAACACATAAAACAAAGGCAATTTTACCTGTGCATTATGCAGGAAGGGTTTGTAAAATAGATGAAGTATTAAAATTAGCAAAAGAAAATAACCTAAAAGTCCTTGAGGATGCTTCTCAAGCAATAGGTGCTAGTAAGAATGGAATCTTAGCGGGTAGTTTTGGTGATGTATCTGCTTTTAGTCTTAATCCTATGAAAGTGCTTGGTGCATTGGGTGAAGCTGGGGTTGTGCTAAGTGATAATAAAGAGATAAAAGAAAGAATAGATATCCTAAGATACAATGGCACTATAAATAAAGAATCTTGTATTGCAGTTAGTTTAAATGGAAGAATGGATACACTTCAAGCTAGTATTTTATTAGAGAGATTAAGAACATTTACCAATATAATAGAAAAAAGAAGAGAAATTGCATATTACTATCATAAACATTTAGAGGATGTTGTTAAGACACCTTTAGAAAATGAAGGTGAGAAAAATAGTTGGTATAGCTATACTATTATGGGGGAAGATAGAGATTATTTGCAAAAATATCTGCTAGAACATGGAATTGAGACAAAAATACAACATCCAATTTTAATGCCAGAACAAATTGCATATAAAGGCAGTAAGTGCATAATAGATAATGCACAAAAAATTGTAAAGCAAATTTTATGTATCCCTGCAAATGAGAAAATAACAAAGAATGAACAAGACTATATAATAGAGAGAATTAGGAGATTTTATGGGAAGTAAAATAGTTCTTTTTGCCACAAAGAGAGTTGGGATTGAAGTTTTTAGATTCTTGTTTTCTAATAATTACCATATTTGTGGTGTTGTTAGTGATGAACTAGAAATAGTAGAGTTTGCAAAAGATTCAAATATACCTTGTTGTCCTTTTGGTGATGTAGAAAACTTTTTAGATACTCTAGAATCTTTTTCTTGGCTTGTAAATGCATGGAGTCCACATTATATAAAAAAGGAAATTTTAGATAAGTTTGAGTATAGATTAAATATCCATCCAAGTTATGCACCATATACTCTAGGTAATGATAATGCTGCATGGGCCATAATGGAAGAAGTTGAAAATGGTGAGATAATCGCTGGGGTTTCATTATTAGAGATGACAGAGAAGATTGATGAGGGTGGAATCTGGGCTAGAAGTAAGGTTGATGTGAGCTTTCCAATCAAAGGATATGAGTTACAAAAGTTATTAATAGATGAGTGTATAATACTTTTTTGTGAGAAGTTTAGCGATATTTATAGTGGTAAAGTAGAAGTTATGTATTTGAGCCCAATATCCAAGCATACAAGAAAAGAAACAAATGCAAAAAAGATTCTAAAGAGCAGTGATATGCTTAGTGTATATGAAGTTGTAAATAATATTTTAGCAAATGATTTTAGCCCTAATTATACGAGCATTTTAGAACATAAAAACCAAAAATACAAAATAACTATAAATTTGGAGAAAATTAATGACTAATGAAGAATATGTGCTTAGCAAAATAGATAGATTCTCTGCGGGGGGGGGGGGATTATATAGTTCTTTTCCTAGATTTATAAAGTTAGAGACAAGTAGCAATTGCACTGCTAGGTGTCTTATGTGCGGTATAGATGAGTGGAAACGTGGTGGTGCTATTATGAAAGATGAATTGTTTTTTAAGATTGCAAATGAGATTATTTTACACAAAAATGATGTAACAAAAGTAGCACTTTTTGTTGGCAATGAGCCACTTTTGGACAAGAGCTTAGCATTTAAAATTAAAAAATTTAAAGATTCTAATATTGCTGTTAATTTCTCTACTAATGCTTCATTGTTGGATTTTAAGAAAGCAAAAGAAATTTTGGATTCTGGTCTTGATGCAATTAATTTTAGTATTGATAGCCTTGATAAAAAAGAGTATGAAAAGATTCGAAAGAATCTTATTTTTGAGAGAGTTATGGCCAATGTTATTTGTTTTTTAAAAATGAGAAATGAGAAAAATTATAAAACTAAAATAAGGGTAAGCATTATAAAAAGCAATGCAAACAAAGAGTGTTTTGATGAGATTTATAATTTTTGGGCTAGAGTTCTTGATGTTAGTCGTGGAGATTCTATTAGGATTGATGATCTTTCATATGTATATGGAACAGATTCTAAAAAAGATACTATAGAGCAAATGCAGGGGAACATGGAAGAAATATACAAAGAAGCAAACAAAAAACCATGTTATATATTATGGAATACAATGGTAATAAAATGTGATGGCAGTGTTGCTTTATGTAATGTAGATCAGTGTAGAAATGTAATTTTGGGAGATTTAAATACACAAAGCATACAAGAAATATGGACAACATCAAAGGTAAAAGAAGCGTATAAACAAGCACATCTTAAGGGTGGAAGGGGTAGAATTAATCTATGTAAAAATTGTCTTGGGTGGCTAGAATAGATGAAAAAAATGTTTATCTTTGGTGGTAGCAAAGGTATTGGTGGAGTATTTACCAAACAAGCTTTAAACAATTGTGATGTTACCTTATTTTCTCGGACGAATCCCTATTCTTTTGATGTAAATTTTATTGAATCTGATTTTTGTAAAGATGAGTTTTATAGTACACTAAAAGAGAAATTAAAATTAAAAGATTCCAAAAAAATAGATCATTTAGTGTTCTTTCTAAAATATCGTGGAAGTGAAAGTGGTTTTGATGATTTTAGTGGTGAAATTCAAGTGGAATTAATAATGGTGAAAAATGCTTTGGATATTTTAGAAACTCATTTGAGTGATAACGCAACAATAGTCTTTGTAAGCTCTATTTGCGGGAGTCTGATAGCTAAAAATCAGCCTTTAGGATACCATGTAGCTAAGGCTGGTTTGGAGCAAATTGTTAGATTTTATGCGTTAAATTTGGCAAAAAGAGGCATAAGGGTAAATGCAGTAGCACCTTCTTTAACTCTAAAGCCAGAAAATGAGGAATTTTATAAAAATGAAGAAGAATTAAGCAATCTTTATAAAATGCTATCCCCGCTTGGTAGAATGGGTAGAAGTGAAGATGTATGTGAGGCTATTTGGTTTTTGTTAAAAAGTAGCTTTGTAAATGGGCAAATATTGCGTGTAGATGGTGGAGTTAGCATACAAGAATATGAAACTCTAGTAAGAAATATTGCAGAATTTTATAATAAAGCACCATTGCAAAAATCTAATGATAAAGGAAATACAATGAAAAATACTAAATTCTCTGCGGGGGGGGGGGCAAATAGAGAGATAATCTCTTGTTATTTTTGTAATAATTTAAATTATGCTGCTAAAGAGGTGGTGGCATGAGTTATGTTATTGATTGGTGGAATATATCTTTAGGTAAGGAAGAGCAGGAGGCAGTTGCAAATGCAATAAAAAGTCGTAAAATCGCGCAAGGTAGCATTACAGAAGAGTTTGAAGAAAAAGTTGCAAAGTTTTTAAATGTGCCTTATGCACTAGCTGTCCCTAATGGCACACAAGCACTAACTTTAGCATATATGGGTCTTGGGATAGAATTAGGAGATGAAATAATAATGCCAAATAGGACATTTGTGGCTACTGCTCATGCTGGAGTTATACTAGGAGCTAGAATAAAAGCAATTGACGTAAAAGATAATCAAACAATCAATGAAGAACTCTTAGAAACTGCAATTACTTGCAAAACTAAAGTAATAGTGCCTGTGCATCTAAATGGTGTGGCATCTAACATGGATAGAATCCTAGAAATAGCTAAAAAGCATAATATAGAAATAGTAGAAGATGCCTGCCAAGCCTTTGGCTCAAAAGATAGTAAGGGTAGAAATCTTGGTTCTTTTGGTAGGTTTGGTTGCTTTTCTTTAGGACTTGCAAAGATTCTTACAACAGGGCAAGGTGGGATTGTGGTGATGAAAGATAAGAATGATTATGATAGGCTAAGGAGGATTAGAAATCAAGGCGTCTTTGATGTAAGGAGTGAAAATAGTTATGAAATTAAAGCTTATAATTTCAAGTTTAATGATATGCAAGCTAGTGTTGGCTTAGTGCAACTCTCTAAAATAGAAGAAAAAATGAAAGCTTCAATTAATAATTATAAAAGATATGAAGAGAAATTAAAGGGGGTTAAGATTCTAAAGTCAAATATAGAAAATGGTGAAGTACCTATGAGAGTGCTTATTTTTGCAAAAGACAATTTAGCATTAAGAGAATATCTGCTTAGCAAGGGGATTAAAACTTCTTTAGAATCTCCATCTTTAAATCATTGTCCGCATTTGAATATTAAAGAAGAATTTCCTGTAAGTGAAGTTTTTAATAACGAGCTTTTAATACTACCTAGTGGTCCTAATTTGGAGTTAGAAAAGATAGATATAGTATGCAATGAAGTCAATAAATGGGTGGAAGAAAATGCCTAGATGTGTGGTGATAGGAACTACAAATAGTGCAATCTCTCTAGCAAAAGGTGTATTGGATGGAGGTGGAGAGTTAGTTGCTGTTGTGAGCTTAAAAAAGGAGCTTTTGCCAAATAATTCTGTAGATATTGAATCTTTTGCCAAAAGTGTAGGTTGTGAGTATTATGAAGTAGATGATATTAATAATTTTACTTCCTTATTTGCTAGTTTTGATATGGATTATTTGATTGTTAGTTGGCCTAAGATTCTAAAAGAAAATATATACAAGCTATCCAAGAGAGCAACTATTGTAGCACATGCGACGGATTTGCCAAAGAATCGCGGAAGACATGCAGGACATTGGTATAAGGTTTTGGGGCTTACAGATGGGGTTTTGAGCTTTTTTTATATGGATAGTGGTGTAGATAGTGGAGAGATTATTTTAAAGCTTCCATTTAAGATATTAAAGAGTGATACTATAAATGATATAAATAAAAAAATAGATAAGCTAAGTAAAGATGGTATTTGTGAGATTTTGCAAAACGAATCTTTGGTTAGAAATAAAACCAAGCAAGTAGGAATCCCAAATTATTGGCGTAAGCGAAATATGCATGATGTGCTAATAGATGTAAGAATGCCTATTAGATATATTATTTCTTTAGTAGATTCTTTTTGTCCTCCTTATCCTTGTGCAAAGCTTATCTGTGAATCTAAAGTCTTTGATATCACAAAAGCAGAAAAGATAGATAAAGAATGCAATAATATAGAATATGGCAAGGTGTTTTTACTAGATGATACTAGTATTATTTTAAAATGTGGAGATGGTGCAATTAAACTATATAGTAATGAATCTTTTAAAGATTATTTTGTAAAACTTCAAGGATTAGAAAATAAAAAAGGACTAATAAATGTTGAAAACTTGGATTCTGCGGGGGGGGGGGGGATTTATGTGCTCACTCCATCGTTTTATATAGCAAAACACAAACTAGAATTGTAGAAAATTTAAAGCATGGAGAATTCCATGCTGTATTCTAGAGAAGATCTTTTGTCAATGGGATTTAGACATTTAGGACAAAATGTAGAGATTGACACTAGAACAACAATTGATAATCCACAAAATATATCTTTGGGTGATTTTGTAAAAATTGGATCTTTTGTAATTTTAGGAGGAGATATAAAAATAGCTTCTTATGTTCATATTGGATCTTTTACATCTCTTTATGGTGGATATGGTATAGAAATTGGATCATTTGTCGCTATTAGCAATTATGTTAGACTTATCAGTCATAGTGATGATTATTCAGGCGATAGTTTGACTGCTCCATTTGTTCCTGATGAGTTTAAACCAAAGCAATATGGCGGGAAGATAACTATAAAAAATCATTGCATAATAGGTAGCGGAAGTTGTATTTTACCAAGTGTAACTATGGAGAATGGGACCGCATTAGGTGCTATGAGTTTATTAAAAGATTCTACGCAAGAGTTTGGAATTTATGCAGGAATACCTGCAAAAAAAATAAAAGAGCGTAGCAAAAAACTTCTAAAGCTAGAAGAGGAATTTTTGCAAACTATCAAGCATTAATTATTTTAACTTACTCCAGTTATCACCCATATTTATACTGCATTTTAGTGGGATTTTTAGCTGTAAGGCATTTTCCATAATTTCTGCAATTATTTTTGATTCTTCTTCTACTGCTTCTTTTGGAGATTCAAAGATTAGCTCATCATGCACTTGAAGGAGCATTTTTGATTTCAGTTTTTGTTGTGTTATTTTATTCATTGCAATTTTTATGATATCAGCAGCACTTCCTTGAAAAATAGCATTTATTCCTTCTCTTAGAAATGTTGCTTTTTGATGTTCTTGTATATCTTTAAAATCAAAGCTTCTCTTTCGCCCTAATATAGTTTTTGAATAGCTATTTTTTAAGATGAATTCTTCTTGTAGTTTTAGGAAACCTTTAACGCTTGGGAATGATAAAAAATAATTTTGTATATATTCTTTTGCTTGTTTGTAGTCTATTTTTAGCGTTTCGCTTAGTTTTTTTGGTCCCATTCCATAAATTAGTCCAAAGTTTATGCTCTTTGCTATGCTTCTATATTCTTTTGCCATCTCATTGCCAAAGATTTTTTTAGCAGTTTCTAAATGTATATCTAAATCATTAAAAAATGCATCCATCATGGCTTTATCTTCTGAAAAATGAGCTAGTAATCTAAGCTCTATTTGTGAGTAATCAAGGCTTAGTAGAGTATGGTTTTCTTTGGCGATAAATGCTCTTCGTATGTTTTTGCCTTGAACATTTGTCGTTGGTATGTTTTGTAGATTTGGATTTTTGGAGCTTAGTCGCCCTGTGTTTGTGCCTGTCTGCATAAATGAAGTATAGATTCTATGTTCTTTGTCATTTTGTGCATATGAAATTAGTGGCTCAATATATGTGCTATATAGTTTAAAGAGTTCTCTGTATTCTAGGATTTTTGGGATTATTGGATGCGTGTCATATAGTAATTTTAGGACATTCTCACTCGTGCTAAAGCCAGATTTCGTCTTTTTGCCAGTTTGTAGTTGTAAGTCGTTAAATAGCACATCTGCTAATTGTTGAGGTGAATTTAAATTGAATCTTTTTTGTGTTATATCAAATATTTCTTCTGAAATATCATTTAGCCTTTGTTTTGTTTCTTGCTTTATTGTGTTTAGATATTCTACATCTACTCTTATACCGCCTAGCTCCATATTTACTAGATTTTCTATAAATGGAAACTCAACTTCTATTGCAATATTATTTAATTCCTGCTCTAGCAAATCTTTTAGTTTAAAATACAGACAATAACTAGCTGCTGCATCTTCACTAGCATATTGTGCTGCATGACTTATTGATACTGACGAGAAATTTTCATCTTTTTTTACTATGTCTTTGTAGGCTATCATCTCATGAGAGAAGTATTTTTTCATTAAAAAGTCTAAGTTGCTTAAAGAATCACTCTTATAAAGCCATGCAAGTATCATGGAATCTCTAACTTTAGAGAAGTCTGGGTAAATATTAAAGTTTGTTTTTAGAATCTCTATATCATATTTTATATTATGTCCTATGATTTCTTTGCATGAGAATATTTTTTTTATAAATTCTTTTGCACACTCTAAGCTTACTTGTTCTTCAACCCCAAGATAGCTGTGTGCTATTGGGACATAGTATGAATCTACCCCATCTAAGCTAAAGGAAAATCCGACTATCTTAGCAGTCTTTACATCAAGTGAAGTAGTTTCTGTATCAAATGCGATTATCTGATTTTCATCTAAATTCTTGGCAAACTCCATTAATGCTTCATTAGTGTTTAGTAGATTCCATTTGTATGAGAATCTAGAATCTTGTCGTTTCTCTTGTAGATTTTGTTTTATTTCTTTTGTGTTTGATAGCTTTTTTAGTATGCTATTTAAGTCGTATTTTACTAGAGATGGAATTATGTTGTTTAGTGGGCATATTTTTGGCATTAGACATGATGGTAAATCAAGATTTTTTATTAATGAATCGTTTAATCTCACTAGCTCTTTACTTTTATAAGCATCACTTTTAGAATCTTCTAGTAATTTTCTTATCCTTTCTGTTTTTATTTTGTCTAAATTTGCATAAATATTATCCAAACTCCCAAACTCTTCTAAGAGTGCTGCAGCCCCTTTAGCACCTATACCCTTTACACCAGGGACATTATCTGCAGTATCTCCAACAATGCTTTGATAGTCTATAAATTGTTCTGGATATACGCCGTATTTTTCTTTGCATTCTTCATGTTTTACTTCTATTTTCTTAATTGGGTCAAAGAGAAGCGTATTTTGGTTTATTAGCTGATATAAGTCTTTATCATGGCTTATTATTCTTACCTTTATACCTTGCTCTGTTGCATATTTGTTAAGTGATGCTATTACATCATCTGCTTCATATCCATCTATGCTTATACTCTTAACTTCCATTTCCTCTACCCATTGCAGTGCTATTTCTAGTTGTATTTTTAGATTCTCTGGTGCTTCTTGTCTGTTTGCCTTGTATGTTGGGTCTATTTTTTTTCTTAGATTTTCTTTTGAATCTACAGCAAAAATTAAATAATCATTTGGATAATCTCTATGTAGTTGCATTATTGTCTTTGCAAACCCAGTTAAAAGCCCAGTTGGGAATCCTTGTGAATTTTGTAGTCTTGGGAGTGCAAAATAGCTTCTAAAAAGAAATCCAAAAGTATCAATTATTGTTAATGTTTTCATGTTTTATCCTTAACAAGGAATAGCCTTGTTTTAAGAGTTTTGTTGTTTTTTTAGATGCTTTTTTTTTGATATATATGTTTATAGATTCTACACCTAGTGAAAATGCCATAGCAAAGTATATGTATCCTTTTGAGATATGGAATTCTAAGCCTTCTGCAACTAGTGTTACTCCAACTAAAATTAAAAATGCTAATGCTAGAATCTTAATAGTTGGATTATCATCAACAAATTCTGAAATACTCTTACTAGCTATCATCATTACGCCAACAGCCACGATTACCGCAATTATCATTATCTCTATATTGCTAACCATACCAACAGCAGTAATTACTGAATCTAAAGAAAAGACAATATCTAAAATTGCAATTTGTATTAAAATCGCAAAAAATCCTTTCTTTGCACCTTCTTTTAGAGTGTTTTCATCTTCTTGTTTTTCTGCATTGTCAATATCATGGTGAATCTCTAGCGTTGATTTTGCTATTAAAAATAATCCTCCAAGAATTAAGATAATATCCCTGCCTGATATTTCTTGTGAAAATACACTAAATAGCGGTTCTGTAAGCTTCATAATCCAAAATAGTGATAAGAGTAACAAAATTCTAGTAGCCATAGCTAAGCTAAGTCCGAAGATTCTAGCTTTTTGTCTCTTCTCTTGCGGTAGTCTTCCAACTAAAATTGCTATAAAGATGATATTATCTATCCCCAAAACTATCTCTAAGCCTATAAGTGTTGCAAGTGCTATCCACATTTCAGGGGAGTTTATCCATTCAAACATTGCGTAACCTTTGTATAAAAATCAAGCAAAATTTTAAGGTTTTTATCTTAAAACATTGCTTTTAATAAGTCTATTTGTTCCTTTGATTTTATAAATCTTTAAAACATGAAGCTACTTTTGTGTAGTTTAGGTTTTTGTAGAATTTATCTGCCTTCTGTGTGATTTTAATATGATTAAATTTACAAATATACAAGTAAGAATTTTAATAAAAACAAAAAAGCATAGTTGCAAAGTCATAGGATTATTGTATCTGTATCCAAAAGCTTGTAATTGTAGGCTTTTACATGGTTTTGAATTTGGATTTAAATTATTAGGTTTAGAGTAGGGCGTAATTATTGTATGATATTACGCCCTCTAGTATGTTTTATTTAAAGAATCTCATCTATCTAAACTTTATTTATACCGGAAATACTCTAATGCTTTTATCTAGTGCTTCTTGTAATACAGATTCAATTGCAAATAGCGTCCCAGTAGAGCCACTAGCACAGCCACTGCATGCACCAAGATAGCGGATATATACATCAGTATAACCATCGCTTGCATTTTTAAGTTCTATTATTTCCATATTTCCGCCATCCATCATAAGCATAGGGCGAATCTTCTCATCAATTACAGATTCAATAGCTTTAATCTTTTGCACCATTGTCATATCATTGAAGCTCAAATTTCCACTAGCACTTGAATCTGCTTTATTTTTTAGAGATTCTTCTTCCATTTCTGCTCTTACATCACGCAGAATATCTACTAAGTAATACTCTCTTTCTTCATGACCACCCGGCTTTATACAGCTTTTACAAAATGCACCTGCCTTTGTGTATTCTGTGATTTCTTCTACGCTTTTTAAGTCATTTAGCTTGATTACTTCTTTTAGTGTCCCAAGGCTTACTCTAGCACATTCACACACGATTATTTCATCTTCGAAATCTTCTGGATTCTTGCCTAGATATAGCCCTGCTGCTTTTTTAATTACATCATATGCCATTACAGAGCAGTGCATTTTTTGTCCCGGCACTGCTGGAGTATCTGGGTCATCTCTTAGTGCTTTTTCTACATCTATGTTTGTGATTTTTACTGCTTCTTGCACTTTTTTACCAAGACATAATTCAACCATCATATCAGAACTAGCAATAGCAGTCCCACAACCAAAACTCTTAAATTTCGCATCTACAATTACATCATTAGAATCTACAAGCCAATAAAGCCTAACTGCATCTCCACAAGCCTCTGCACCATAATCAGCTACAATTAGTTTTAAGCCTCTTTTGTCTGCTTCATCTTGTGTGATAACTCCAAGATGTGTTGGATTATCCATTCTTTCACTAACTTTCTTAGAATAAGCGTCCCATAACGCT
The DNA here is from genome assembly GCF_027859255.1 of Helicobacter ibis. Taxonomy (NCBI): domain Bacteria; kingdom Pseudomonadati; phylum Campylobacterota; class Epsilonproteobacteria; order Campylobacterales; family Helicobacteraceae; genus Helicobacter; species Helicobacter ibis. The sequence continues at coordinate 401,362 of NZ_JAQHXR010000002.1, read as the reverse complement.
CCACCAAGTAATTCATTTTTTGCCATATTTTTTCCTTTTAATAACTGCTTGAAATCGCTCTTAAGCGTTCTATTGATTTTTTGAATATATCTATTGTGTAGTTAATTTCTTCTTCTGTTGTGAATCTACTTAAAGAGATTCTAACTGCAGTGTGTGCTAATTCTTTATCCGCACCAATTGCACTCATAACTGGGTTTGCCTCTAAATCTTCGCTTGCACAAGCACTACCGGTAGAACAAGCTATACCAAATTTATTTAAATCCCAAAGCATAGCCTCGCCTTCAACACCTCTAATACTAACTAGAATCGTATTTGGCACACGATTAGAGCGATTACCAACTACAAAGGTATCTGGCAAACTAAGCAAAGCATCTTCTAATCTATCCCTTAGTCTTCTTACATTATTTTTCTCAAAATCAAGGTATAAAGTTGCTTGTCGCATAGCTTCGCCCATTGCTACAATATAAGGCACATTTAGAGTTCCGCTTCTTCTTCCGCCCATGTGTTCTCCACCATGAAAAAGAGGAGTTAGTTCTCTACCTTTTTTGATAAATAGCCCTCCAATGCCCTTTGGACCATGGAATTTATGTGCTGAAAAGCTTAAAAAATCAATATTACACTTTTGCACATCTACTGGAATCTTTCCGATTGCTTGTACCGCGTCTGTGTGAAAAAGAACCCCCTTTTCTTTGCAAATTGCACCGATTTCTTCGATAGGGAAGATAATCCCTGTTTCGTTATTTGCCCACATAATGCTTACAAGTGCAGTTTTATCTGTGATTGCTTTTTCTACTTCTTTAGCATCTAAGCCACCGCTTTCTCCGATGGGCAAATATGTAACTTCTACACCAAGTTCTTCTAAGAATCTACAGGTAGAAAGAATAGCCGGGTGTTCTACTTCTGTGGTGATTATGTGATTTTTTTTTCCATGTCGCAAAACATCAAAATATACTCCTTTTAGCACCCAGTTATTACTCTCTGTCGCACAAGAAGTGATAATAATATCGTCTTCATCTTTAGCATTAATCCCATCATATAAGTGATTGAAAGCTTCTCTTATGGCACTATGAGTTTCTGTGCCAAAGCTATGAAGTGAGTTTGGATTCCCATATTTTTCACAAAAATAAATATCCATTAATTCCTTTGCCTTTGGGTCTAGCATAGTAGTTGCATTATTATCTAGATAAACCCTATTTTTAGGTTTTTCCATCAAATATCCTTTAAAAAATTTAAATTATAAATTACCTTTAGCTTTTAACCTAAATAAACTTAAAAGAGTTTGAATTATTACATGAATATTTTTATCGCTAATTCCAAATCTTCTTTTGTATCAATTCCAAATGATTTGCTATCTACTTTCGTCATTATTATTTTTTTGCTATTATCTAGTGCTCTTAATTGCTCTAGTTTTTCTATGTTTTCCATATTTGATTTTGGTAGGTTGCAGAATTCTTGCAGACTTTTGCCACTAAAGGCATAGATTCCTAAATGACCATAATAAATAATATTTTCATTATCTCTATTGTATGGAATCTTAGCTCTTGAGAAATATAGTGCTTCGTTATTCTTATTGACTACAACTTTTACTAAATTAGGGTTTTCTGCTTCTTTTTGACCTATTTCTTTCATGCAACTACCCATAAATGAATCTTTGTTATTTAGCATTGTTTGTTTTAAGCATAGCACTACTTCTTGCTCTAAAAATGGTTCATCGCCTTGTAAGTTTATTATTAGCTCATCATCTCTTAAAGATAAGATTCGTGCACACTCTGCGATTCTATCTGTGCCACTATTATGATGATTGCTAGTTAGAATCGCTTCTATATTGTGTTTTTTGCATACTTCAACTACTTCATTATCTTCACAAGCTACAACCACGCTGTCTATTTCTTTTGCAATATTTGCAACACGCACTATCATAGGGATATCCCCTATGTTTTGTAGAATCTTTTGTGGGAATCTAGTTGATTTTAATCTAGCGGGTATAATAATCATTAAAAATCAAACAATTCACCCAAAAAGCTTTCTCTCTTTTTGGGCTTATGATAATATTCACCTCTATCATCATAGCGTGGTCTTTCGTTATAGCTTTGAGGTGTTTGTGTTGCTTGTGAAGATCTTTCCATGATTTTATCTAGTTCACCTCTATCCAGCCATACTCCTCTGCATTTAGGGCAGTAGTCTATCTCAACTCCACTTCTCTCACTCATTACTAAATCAACATTGCATACAGGACACAACATATTCTTTCCTTTAAATATTATAAAATTCTCTATACCAAGATACGAAATTTTTAATACCAACCTTAATTGGTGTATTTGGTTTATAATCTAGTTCTTCTATTAAATCATCTACATTTGCATAAGTAGAAGGCACATCACCTGCTTGAAGAGGTAGCATATTTTTCGTGGCTACTTTTCCTATTTCTTCTTCTATTGCACTTATAAAATCCATTAGTCTAACAGGATTATTATTTCCTATATTATATATTTTATATGGTGCTTTTGAGCTGTGTGGATCTGGATTCTTGCCACTCCAGTTTGGATTTGGTGTAGGGATATTATCAATCACTCTTGTTATACCTTCTACAATATCATCAATATAAGTAAAGTCTCTTAACATTTCACCATAATTAAAGACATCAATAGCCCTTTCTTCTAAAATTGCTTTAGTAAATAAAAATAAAGCCATATCAGGGCGACCCCATGGACCATAAACGGTGAAGAATCTTAAACCAGTAGTTGGTAGGTTAAATAAATAAGAGTAAGTATGTGCCATAAGCTCATTACCCTTTTTGCTTGCAGCATATAGGCTTATTGGGTGATCTACATTGTCACTAGTGCTAAAAGGCATACTTTCATTTAAACCATATACAGATGAGCTAGAAGCGTATGCCAAGTGCTTTATGTCATTATGTCTTGAGCATTCTAGGATATTTATAAACCCAACTATGTTGCTATCAATATAAGCATATGGATTTACAAGAGAGTATCTAACTCCAGCTTGTGCTGCTAGATTGCAAACCTTATCAAATTTTTCTGCTTTAAATAGAGATTCTAAGTTTTCTCTATCTTCTAGGTTTAATTTTATGAATCTGTAATTTTCATATTTATCGCTTTGTATAATTTTATTATACTCGATATTGTATGTATTGATTCCAGCTCTTTTTAATCTACCATATTTGATATTTACATCATAGTAGTCATTTATGCAATCAAGCCCTATTACTTCATCGCCTCTTTGTATTAGTTTTAAAGCCAAAAATGATCCTATAAATCCTGCTGTTCCTGTAACTAAAATTTTCATTAACTCTCCATTATAGAATAATATTGTTGTAAGAATATTTGATTTGCAAGTCCATTGAACTCTCTTCTCTTTAGCTTTGATAAGCAAAGTTCTATTGCATTAACTACCCAGCTTATCTCATGTATAGGTATAATTCCCATGTGATTTATTCTAAAAATTTTGCCCTTTAGCCTATCTTGCCCACCTGCTATATTTACATTAAAATCATTTTTAAGCATTTTTCTTACTTTTTCTGCATCATCGTCTATAACTGTAGTCATAGCTAGTGCTGGTATTTTTGGATAGATTCTTAATCCTAAGTTTTCCATAACGCAATCACATGCTAGTGATCGTGCTTTTGTTTCTTTATATATATTTTCATAGCCTATTTTTTTAGCTTCTTTTAGAAATGCACAAAGTCCAGTTGCCAAGCTCACAGGAGCACTCCATGCAGTTGTATTTTTTTGTTGGTTTTTTAGTTCAGTTTTTAAATTAAAGTAGAATCCTACATTTCTAGATTCAAGCTTTTCTAGTGCAAATTGACTTAATCCTATGATACTCATACCAGCAGGTAGCATAAATGCCTTTTGTGAGCCACCGATTAGAACATCTACATTTGATACATCTAAAGGTTCTACACCCATAGCTGTTATTGCATCTATTATTACGGTAACATCTTTGTTGTATTCCTTGATAGCTTTTGCTATAACTTCATAAGAATGTCTTAACCCTCCAGCACTCTCACACACTTGCATACAAATTGCATCTATATCAGGATTTGCTTTTAGTGCATTTATCACACATTCTAATCCAGCAGGAGTATCCCATTCATTGGTGATTTCTATATATGGTATGTTAAAGGCATTTGCAATCTTGCTAAATCTTTCTCCAAATTTACCACTATTTATTGTTAGCACTTTTTTGGCACAAAATGTCAATAAACTAGCTTCCATGGCCCCACTACCAGAGCTAGATAGCATTAGAACTTCAGGCATTTTTATCATATCTTTTAGTAGTTCTCTGGTTTCAGAGAATATAGATTCAAATTCTTGTGTTCTGTGATGTATTGTTGGCAATGCTAGAGCGTTTCGTATGAACTCTGGTGTTGGTGTAGGTCCGGGCGTAAAAAGTAGCATGTCTTTCTCCTAACTATTCCTTAAATTAAGCATACTATCTAATTTTAACTCAAGTAAAACTTAACAGCTTTTGCACCACAACATATAAGATAAAAATTCTGCAATTTTTTGACTTGAATCTCAAGTTGAAAGTTATATTTTTTAAGCTTAATATTTATTGATTTTTTATAAAGATTCTATAATAATGTGTACCTCATTGATATTAAGGAGGAAACATGAGAAACGATTGGATTTTGAAGGTATTTTTTGGTGTGTGTATGGTATTTACACTAGGCGTTTGTGCGTATGCAGAGGATTTTTCTAAACAGAATGCATTGTTGCTATCAAGCTCTGGTTACAAGGATACTGGGTATTTGACTCATGCACTGCCTTGGATAAAGGATTTTGTAAAGCAAAACAAGCTAGAAGGCAAAAGGATTGCATTTGTTCCGTATGCTGGAGTTAGGAAAACTTATAATGAGTATGAATCTCAAGTAAAAACTGCACTAAAGAGCATAAATGTAAATATAGTAAGTATCCATAAAGGCAATGCAAAAGATGAGATAAACAAAGCAGATGCTATTTTTGTGGGTGGTGGCAATACTTTTGAGCTTGTTCATCAAATGTATAATAATGACATTATGGATCTAATACAAGAAAGGGTTAGAGCAGGGATACCATATATTGGCTGGTCTGCAGGGTCAAATGTAGCTGGTGCAACTATGCAAACAACAAATGATATGCCAATAGTAGAGCCAGAATCTTTTGAAACTCTAAATATATTCCCATATCAAATAAACCCTCACTTTATCTCTGGTAAGCCAGTTGGACATAATGGGGAGAGTAGGGAAGAGAGATTAGAAGAGTTTTTAATCGTAAATAAAGATTCTACTATTTATGCACTACCTGAAGGTGTGGCGTTGCTAATTAATGGAGATAAAGTCAAAGTGCTTGGAATGGATAAAAAAGCACCACTTCTTAAAATGCAGTATCAAAAAGAGGTAGAAAAGATAAGTATAGGTTCAGAGTTTAAGATTAATTAATATAAGCTTTATAAAACATAGCATATAATTCTAGTTGCCTCTCTTGAGACTTGTGCAATTGGTTTCTTGGGTAATGCTTCAGGGTGGGAACACAGCAGAGCACCTAAGTTATCGATGTGCCGCAAGTATCTTAAGGGAGGTTTTTATCTTCTGGTTTCTTGCATTTTCTTTAATCTAATTTGGCACAATATAATTTTTTATCGCAGTTTTTTTGGAGGGAGACAAAACTTATCCTGCTACACAAAAGCCTACATCCCTAATGCCTTCCAAGAAGAATTAATAGCATTTGAAATCATTTTGCTCATATATATATTATTTCTTACCGAAATCCAAAAAGAAGGATTTTTACCTGCAACATAACCATTTTTTGTATCTAGAAAAACTTTTTCTCCCCAAGTTGGTTCTTTTTCATCAATTAACATCTCAATCTCATTGTAAAGCTTCTTTGCACATTCAATATATGCATGCTCAGTATCCATAGTATCAGAAGTTCGATATCTGCAATACCAAAATTCTATTCTATTATTTTTTATGCTTGGAATATCAATTCTAGGAATCCAGCCCCTAGCTTGCATATCATATCTTCTAGCTGTAGTAAGTGTATAATCCCCATAATAAACATTAGGAAATTCTCTATAGAGGCGACTGAAACCTAAATCACATTTCTTAACTTCTCCCTCATTTGAGATCGGAACTGTTGGGGGAAAACAGGAAAAAGCATAAATTATTGCCTTGATTTTGAAATCTGAAATTATTTTAATATAACTAAAAAAATCAAAGTCTTTTTGCTGGTTTTCAGCATCCAAAATTACAATACATTTATCTAAATATTTTTCTATTGCTTCAAGATATTTATGATTATCTGGATCTAAAGCATTTAATCTTAATGCTAAAGTTGGAAATTTTACACTTAAAACTTCTATTTGCTTTAAAACATCATCTATGCAATCAGGATTATAGTGAATGCATGGAATAAAATTAAGTCCCAACTTATTATATTTCATAACAAAATCTACCCATTTTTTGTAGCCATCATTATTAGATAATAACATATCTTGTATCTCATCATTATCTAGAGTTTCTTCTGTAGTCAAGTCTAATATGAAGTAGTTATTGGCAAAAATCTTAGATACTTCTTCCATTTTTTTTTCAACAGAACCTTTTTGATTTTTTTGAGTAATTCTCGATCTTGTTAGCTCTAAGATTGGTAATATTTTTATTTTGTCTGTATCTGATAATTTTTCATATGCCCTCAACTCTGCATCGCGACTTTTTAAAATTGGAAAATAATAAAACTTCATTTAATATTCCTTGAGATATCCTAGTTTAAAAGCACGATATTTGATTGCTGCAGATGAAACTTTGAAAAAATCAGCCAAACTATTTATTTTATTATTACCTTTTTTTATTTCAGTGTCAAATATTATTTTGGGCATTAATAAGTCTGCAGCAAATTGATTGGCTTCTAATTCTTTTTTATTTCCAGTATCATTGCTAGAACGAAAAAGGATAATATCTTCAAGCTTATTGCCTTGTTTTAAAAAATCCTTATGTAAAACAAAATGTGCAAATTCATGTGCTAATGTAAATCGTTTTCTTGATACAGAATGATATTTATTTACAACTATTTGATATATACCACTAGTTCTATATTCTATTTTTCCAGAAATATCATCATCGAAATAATCTTCCCAATAATCAATTTCTGGGATATTACTAATATAAGCAAATATATCAAAAGGTTGAGTTTCAATTCCTAGATTTTCTGCGTGGTGATATATTTCGTCAATGGTTTTCTTATTGTAAGTATCTAAGTTTTTATTTCCCTTATTACTAATAAAAGCCATTTATATACTCCTTGTTTATTCTTTGAAGGGTATTTCTAAATCTTTGCAACCCAATGTTTTTATTTCTTCTATTTCTCTAGTGAGTTTGTCAAGTTGATTTTTAATTGCTTCAATTTCTGTTATTGAATTATTTTCTGAATATTCCTTGGCAACCTCCTTGATTATTTTCTTTACTTCCACTTCTTTATCTGCTAGAAATTTTTTAACTTCTTCTCTTGTTTTGTTTTCAATATCTCTCATATTTTCATCATTCTTTCGTTTTAAGTAAAAAAATGATGAGATTCCAAATAAACCAATGATTGCTGATAGAATCAGCACAAAATTATTGTAATAGGACATATAAAAACCAAAATAATCTTTTGCTGAAATCAATTTACTTTCAGTAATCAATTGTTCTAAATTTTTTTTAATATCTTTTTGTATATCAATATGATTTCCCATTAAAAAGGCGTTTTGCGATATTGCCTCATAAGTCAGCCATAATACAAAAGAATATAAAATAAAAAAAATTAAAGTCCAAAAAGTTAAAACAAAAAAGCCAGATGATAAAAATTTCTTCAAATCTTATCCTTAATAGACGTTTTACCAGATAATAAAAATAAGTCATCAAGATGTATTGTATTAGAATTTTTTTTTATTTCATGTTTTAGAAGTAAAAAATTTTCTAAAAAGCGATATTTCAATTCATTGATAACTATTTCTTTTAAATCGTTTTTTTTTAGCTTTTTAACAATATGGTGTCTAATTTCAAAAGAATTCTGTTTGCTATTTTTTCGATACTCCTTAATTTTATTTTGTGTAATCAAGAATGTTTGATAATAAGCAAGAGGAGTATTTTTTTTTGCCATCTTTTTAAAGATAAATTTTCCTGATTGATTATAAAAAATAATAACACCTACATTGCATGGTAATTCTAAATTAGAATTTATGAATTTTTGGTCAAGTATTACATAAACTCTGTCACATATTTTGAGATAATCTTGTATTTGATCATTAAGTTTTGCAAGATTATCTTTGCAAGATTTAATCTCATATCCAATGATATTATCTTTTTCTATAGTTAAAATATCAAATTTTCGTTTTCCTCTAATAACTGGGACTTCTATGGAAGCTAACAATAATTCTTGTTGTTTTTTGATTAATTCTTGTAAGAATAAACACTTGATTCGTTTTTCTTCCATCTATTTCCCTTCGATTATTTTTATCTCATCATTATTTAAATTATACAATTTATACGCCAAATTATCGATTTTAGATTCTAATTCTTTGGTGTCTGTGGTTGGGTCTTTGGCTTTGGATTCTAAAATTTGCTCTACTAGACTTATTATCTCATCACTTAAGGCCTTGTTTGTAGAATCTATTTTTGGGATAGGGATATTTAATAAAGGCTCTTTGTCTATTTGATAATTATTGCCCTGCATTTTTCCTTTGTGTTTTAACCAAAATGCGATAAGTTTTGAATTTAAAATAGCAGTTAAATATTTTGTATCAATTTTTTGAGTTTTTATAATATAAAAAGTAGCCGACACATAACAATCAAAGTCAACATAACTAAACTTGGGTTCACCTACGCATTTTCTAAGTGCGATAATTCTAGAACTTCCTGTAAAAAACCTTTCGTCTCTTGCTCTATGTAGTCCATAAGGTTTATTGTCTGAAGTAATGACTTTTTGAAATCTATCTAGATGCTTTTTTAAATTTGGATAATTATCCATAGAGTTTGGCTTCTTAAATGAAGAATCTGTATATATAACCCAAAAATTATTATTTTTTTCAACAAAATATTTCTTTATATCATCACTTTCGTAAATAGGCTTTAAAAGACTTTTTTCAAACTCTAGAAGTTGCAATTGTTTCAATTCTTCTTTTGTTAGTTTTTGAATACCCTGACCAATACAAAAACCCTCTCCCAAAATCCCTAAAGATTTTTTATTTACATTTTCTTGCGGATAAACTATCCCTTGTGCCACTTCACTTTCTTTAAGATAAAAATTTCCATATTTTTGAATCTTATTAAAAATCTCTTCATAATCATTCTTTGTAAAATTTAGAGTTTTACCTATAAAATCTTTTGGAGAAAAATTTATTTCTAAGATTTCGTTATTTTTGGATTCTTTGTTGTTTAAAATATCTTGTAAGTCTTCATAAGTTGGGGTTTTGGTCGTGATTTTTGCAAAATGGAATTTATAATTTTTAGGTGGCTTTGTTTTTTGGAATTGCATTATCATTGTTTGGATACTTGCAGAATCAAACACCATAAAAGAGTTAAAATCAATAAGACTTAAAATTTTAGATTCTTCTAAAACTATATTGCGTAATTTTTTAGCCCCTGAATTTGTAGTCCAATTATTTGTAACGATAAACGATAAAAAGCCATTTTTCTTTAATATGTCAAATCCACGACCCACAAAATGATACCAAATGTCCATTTTGCCTTGATAGGTTCTTAATTTTTGTATTTGCAAAAAGCTCTTTATTATCACTTTCTTTAATATAAGGCGGATTGCCAATTATTAGATCAAAGCCTTTAAAATCTCCACTCTCATCTAGTGCTTCTGGGAATTCAAATCTCCATTCAAATGGTTTGTTTGATTCTAGATTAAAGATAGAGTTGTATTTGTCTTGTAGTTTTGCAAAGTCGATTTGTGCTTCTTTCTCATCAAACTCGAGGAAAAATCCCGCTTTGACATAGATAGAGAGATCTTTGTCGTCTTTGGCTATGTAGTTGCCGTATTTTTGACTATATATATCGCACTCTTTTTCAAAAGCTTTGATTTCTTTTTTGAACTTATCTCTAAAGCAGAATTTTTTGAATGCTTCTTTTAGGTTTTTGATGTCTTTATCTATGTCGGCTTTGCTTGTGTAGAATCCTTGCTTATAGTTTGAGACAGATTTTTTGTAGTCTTCCATTTTTTGCTTAATGTTTGGGTAGTGGTTAAGGCTTTGAGTTATATCAAAATAAGAGATAAGAGAATTACCGCATTTGATATTTATATCTATATTTGGCAGTGTTTGGAGGGTGTTTGTGTTGTCTGTATCATCAAAGATATAGTAGCTATATTTCAGTAACTCTATCCAAAGGCGTAGCTTTGTGATTTCACAAGAATTTGGATTTATATCCACACCAAAGAGGCAGGATTCTATTATTTCTTTTTTTAAGTGGAATAGTTCTTTTTGGATTTGGTGCTGTGGCTCATTCTCATCGCTTGGGCGTGTGTAGCTAAATATATCTCCATTTTGTCTTATTACTATTTCATCATTTTCTAGCTTTAGCGTGGTTTTGAAATCTAGTGAATCTAGCAATCCTATTTCATATGCGATAAGCACGATTTCGTTTAGCGCAGAGACTAGAAAATGTCCGCTTCCTACTGCTGGATCGCATATTTTTAGGCTAAGGAGGGTTTGGAGTAATGATTCTTTAGATATGTTTTGCTCTCTAGCTATGTGGAGTATGTCTTTTAAGTTTTTTGCATTCCAGCTAAATGCTTCATTGAATCTATTAAGTATAATTTGCGTTATACTCTCTTTACACATATAGCTTGTAATAAAGCTAGGTGTGTAAAAGCTCCCTTCTTTATAGCCATTTAGCTTCTCAAACACAAGTCCTAGCACAGATGAGTTTATGAGTTTGTCGTGGTTTATCTTAATGTTATCTTGTATATCTTTTGGTGTGGTGGTGAAGCTATAAGCATTTAAGAATCTAAATAGATATTCTAAGAGTGGCAATGATCCTTGCGTGTCTTTTAGGATTGATTTTTTGTAAAGTTCTAGTGGTTTAGAATCTAAAAGCTTTATCTCTTTGCCCTCTTTTTCTAGTTCGCTTTTGCCAAAAAGACTTGAGTTAAGATAAGGGATAGATTGCAGTGCTTTAGGTATGGTGCTGTTTCTATCCTTTTGCCTTATGGCTAATACTTCAAAAAACAATGAATTTAGCGTCCTAAAGTCTGGTATATCTTCATGGTTTAGAAATGGTTTATCAAAGTGCTTAAAAGAAATAAGCATAGATTCTAAAAGCCGTAAAAATAAAATGCGGTTATTCCATAGGGTGATGAGGCTAAATATCTTTTCAAAATCTTGTTCTATGTCTAGTCCTAGATTCTCTCTTATGACATAGCTTAGTGTGTTTGGTGTTGAGCTAAGCTTGATTAGTTTATTGCTTCCATCTTCTTTTAGTCCTAAAATATAGAGTAGCTCTTCATAGAAATTTTGATTAAGCACATTGCTATCAAAGTTGGATTCTCTGCCAAGTAGCATATGAGGGCTAAAGATCTGATAGAGTAGGGTAGTATCTGTATCTTTGATGGTAAAATGTGTGAAGATTATTTCTGTATCTAATTTGTTTATAATATCTTTTGCTTTTTTGTAGAAAGTTTGTGTTCTTTTGTTATTTACATCTGCATCGCCTACATCTTTGTAGTGTTTTTGTATGTCTTTGTTTTTGATAGAGTTTTTCAAAGTATTTTGATTTTATTATATAAAATGTATCTATGGTGCATAGAGATATGAATTTTATATGATTATTTCCTTGCTCCCTTTCTCTTATGTAATATAGTAAGCTTTCATAGAATGCTTTTAAATCTAGTGTGTTTTGAGATTTTGGGAATTCTTTTTTATTGGCTACTAATTTTACTTCAAAGAATGTTTTTACTTCGTCATTTTCATATATGGCAAGATCTATTCTTTGTTTTGTATTTATTTTTGGGTAGCTAAATGCTTGTTTTAAAAAATCTGCAAAAAGATTTTTTTGAAATTCCTCACTCTCGCTCGTATCTTTTGTTGTTTGTTTTTGGCATTCTCTTAAGAAGTTATTTAGATGTTTTTGGAATCTTTTTAGAGATTCTTTTGTAGGTATGGGTAGGTTATAATCTTTTAGAAATATATTTAGAGGTATTTTGCTATATACCATGTTTATTCCTTGTATTGTAGAAATGAATTCCCAAAATTCTTTGATTGGTTTTTAGTGTTAGAATACAGCATAGCATATAAGCTACCTGTATTTAGATATATTAAGGATTAGTTTATATGATAGTTTGGTGCTTCTTTTGTGATCATTACATCATGCACATGAGATTCTCTAAGTCCGCTTTGTGTGATTTCTACAAATTCAGCTTTATCCCATAGTGTCGTTATGTCTTTTGCACCTAGATAACCTAAAGAAGCAGAGATTCCACCTACCATTTGATATACTATATCAGCAATCTTTCCTCTATAAGGAACTCTACCTTCTATACCCTCTGGGACTAACTTTTCTCGTGCTACACCTTCTTGGAAATATCTATCAGAGCTACCCCTATTCATAGCGCCCAAACTTCCCATTCCTCTATAACTCTTATATTGTCTTCCTTGATAGATTATCATCTCTCCCGGAGATTCTTCTGTCCCTGCAAACATACTTCCTATCATAACGCTACTTGCTCCTGCCGCAAGGGCTTTTGCTATATCACCAGAGTATTTTATCCCACCATCTGCTATTAGTGGCACCCCATTTTTGTGACATACTTCAGCTACATCAGCTATTGCAGTTATTTGTGGCACTCCAACTCCAGCTACGATTCTAGTTGTGCATATGCTTCCCGGTCCAATTCCAACCTTTACTCCATCAGCACCAGCATCAATAAGAGCCTCTGCGGCTTTGCTTGTGGCTATATTTCCAACTATTACATCTACTACTAGATCTTTTTTAATTTTCTTTAGAGTTTCTATTATTCCATAGCTGTGTCCATGTGCAGAATCTAGCACTAATACATCAGCTCCAGCTTCAACTAATGCATATGCTCTATCAAATTGATTAACACCAATTGCAGCACCAACACAAAGTCTGCCGAAGTCGTCTTTGTTTGATCTTGGATATTCTATTCTTTTTTGTATGTCTTTTATTGTTATCAGTCCTTTTAGAATCCCGCTTTCATTTACTATTGGAAGCTTTTCTATTTTGTTTTTATTCATTATTTCTTTTGCTTCTTCTAAGCTTACGCCAACTTGTGCTGTAATTAGAGGTGCTTTTGTCATTACCTCTTTTACTAATCTATTTAAATCTGTCTCAAACCTTATGTCTCTATTTGTTAGGATTCCTATTAGGCTACCGCTATCATCTACTACTGGTACACCGGAGATTTTGTAAGAATCTGTAATTTCTTTAGCTTGTTGAAGTGTAGAATCTGGGCTTATATATATTGGATCTAGTATTACACCACTTTCACTTTTTTTGACCTTTTTTATTTGTTCTGCTTGGGATTTCTCGTCCATATTTTTATGTATGATACCTATGCCACCAAGCCTTGCCATTGCTATTGCGGTTTTGTATTCTGTAACTGTATCCATTGCGGCTGATACTAGAGGTATATTTAGTTTTATATTCTTGCTTAACTTGGTGCTTAGAGATACTTCTTTTGGTAATACTTCAGAATATGCAGGGACTAATAATACATCTTCAAATGTTAATGCTCTCGCTCTTATTTTCATTGCTTCTCCTTATTTTATTGATTGTTCCAAATTTAATGCAAGATCTAGAATCTTTTGCTCATCAAAAGCATTTCCTATTAGCTGCATACCAATTGGTAATCCATTATCTTCACATACAGGAAGTGAGATAGCAGGAAGTCCAGCTAGATTAACTCCTATAGTGTATATATCTTCTAAATACATTTGTAGTGGAGTTTTAATATCATCAAAGCCAAATGCAATACTAGGTGTAATAGGAGATAATATCGCATCACACTCGCTTAATATTTCATTGTATTGTCTTGCAATTAGTGTTCTAACTTTTTGTGCCTTTATATAGTATGCATCGTAATATCCGCTACTAAGAACAAATGAACCAAGCAAGATTCTTCTTTTTACTTCTTCGCCGAATCCTTGTGATCTAGTTTTTATGTATAGTTCTTTTAGGTTATTTATATCTTTTGCTCTATTGCCATATCTAACACCATCGAATCTTGCTAGATTTGAACTTGCTTCAGCTGTGCATATTATGTAATATGCAGAGATTATATAGCTTGTATCTAGCATTTCTTTTTCTACTATTTTATGTCCATTTTTACTTAGAATGTCTATTGTATTTTGATATGCATTTTGTATGTTTGCTTCTGCATCTTTTAGCAATGAAGGCATGATAGCGATTGTCATTTTATTGTTTGGGTTTAGATTTTTAAATGTATTTGTAGATTCTAGCTTTGCAGAAGTTGAATCTAAACTATCATAACCACTTATAGCGTCAAATAAAATAGCACAATCTTCCACATTTTGTGTAATTGGTCCTATTTGATCTAAACTTGAGCTATATGCTACTAGTCCATATCGGCTAACTCTTCCATATGTTGGTTTTAGTCCTACACAACCACAAAAACTAGCGGGTTGCCTAATGCTTCCACCAGTATCGCTTCCTAGTGCGGCTATTGCAATGCCTCCTGCGACCGCAGCAGCACTTCCTCCGCTACTTCCACCTGGGACTTTGCTTTTGTCTTTTGGGTTTAGTGTTTTTCCATAGCAACTACTAGCAGTGGTGCTTCCCATAGCAAATTCGTCCATGTTGGTCCTGCCAAATGGAGAGAGTCTATTTTTTAGCATATTAGAAATTGCAGTTGCATTATAAGGTGCGATATATCCTTTTAGTATATTGCTAGAGCATGTAATTTCCCAATTTTTTACATTTATATTATCTTTAATGGCTATTGGAACTAGACTATCTTCATAGTCTAAAATCTCTCCTACATAAGCGTTTAGATCACTATTTTTTATTTTTTCTTTTAAGGTTGCTTTTAGTTGTAGTATTTCATCTTTATCTAGTTGTAGTGCTTCTTTTAGGGTTGGAATACTCATTTTGGAATCTCCATTGTAAAATTCTGGAATTATAACAAATTTATAGTTTATTGCCTTGCAATAGTTGTGAAGTATCTATTTTGAAATCAAAATATTGCGAAGCAGTTTTTAAATCCCCTACACGAGAGAATTGAGAGACCGCAGCATTTAGATTTTGATCTTGTAGATATAAGATACCATTTGCGATTCTTGTTTCATAGTTTGTTGGTGATTCTAGCTTTGATAATTGCAATAGTGCTGCTGCATTTTCAATATGTCCAGCACCTATTGCTGCAACTGATGTTAGAAATAGAGTTTGAGTGTCATTTTCTTTAAAGTCATCTATAAGACTATTGTATAAGGTAAAGGCTTTTTCAAATTCTTGTAGATATATATATGTTAGAGCTAATGCTTGAATCACACCTCTTGCTTCATTTTGTTCTGTTATTAGTCTATAATCTAGGTCTTGTTGCACATAGTGTAGAGTTCCTATTATATGTGCTACTTTGACATACATTTCTCTAACTACTGCAGGTCCGTAATATATTGGTTCTTTATTTATTGTTTTATCTTGATAGTAGTTTTGGAGTTTTAATGATAAGGCTTTTGGATCATCTTCATAATTAATTGCTAATAGTTCAAGTAGGTTTGTTAGAGGATCTTTTGGCATTATTTCTTTTAGATTTGTAGCTGATTGTATCATTAGGCTTTTGTCGTTTAGTTCTATTGCTTGTGCTAGATTTAGTGCATAGTGTATTGCTTTATTGCTTTTTTTATCTTCTAGGAATTCGAGTGGCACTGGGATTCCATTTCTTGCGTAGTTTAGCATAGCTTGAGTAAATTCTTGCTCGTTTTTATCGGCTTCATAGTTTGATATTTCTCTTCCTAACTCATTTTCTAATCTTTGAGTATCCCTATATGTTAGCTTTGCAGTTATTAATGCAAATATTCCAGTTTGGACATCTTTAGGATTTAGGTGGAATGAACGTATAAAGTGCTGATATGCTTTGTCAAAATCACCCATTTGAGCATAATTTACCCCCAAGTTGTAGTGCAAAATCGAATGGTTTGGATATTGGTTGGATACTGCTTGAAGTAGCTTGTTTGCATTTCGTATATTTCCATTTAGTGTTTCTAATATTGCATTTGCGATGTTTCTATTTACCCTTGATATTGTATTTCCTCTAAGCAATACTTCTTTTGCTTCATTTAGATTTTCTATATTTATATTAATCCCACCTTCAGCTATTATGTTAAATGCCTCTTTAGCATCAAAAACTTTGTATGGTGCAAAGTAAAAAATAATTTCATAAGAATTTAGTTTTAGTCCTTTAAATTCAGACCAGAATCTTTTTTGTGCTACATTTACATCAAAGAAATCTTTTCTTAGAGTGATTTGTATTGGGTATGGATTATCTTTTATTGCTTCTTTATTATCAGAGTATTTAGCTAGAATTGATCCTGCAGCACCAAATTCTGCTAGTTTTAATTTTATTAGTGCTAAAGCCATGTTTGATTGTAGTGTTTCCCCAAAAGCACCTATTGATTGCAATAATAAATTGTTTGCTTCTTCATATCCTCCGATTCTTGCATAAAGTAATGCTAGGTTAAACCAGTTTTCAGAATCAGAAGAGTGTTTGCTTAGATATTCGATTGCTTTTTTGTCATTATTAAAATAAGAATAAAGTGAAGCTAACATGTAGTTACTTTCTTCATCATAATATTGAGAACTTCTGTTTGTAAGTGGTGATATAGCTTCTATGTAGTTTTTATTATAGTATTGTGTTAGGGCATATAAATATGAGTATATTTTAAGATTTCCAGAATATGGCAAGTAAGCTTGTGCTAATTGTAGATAATAATTTTGTGTTAGTGGTTCTTTTAGGTATAGTGCCGATACAGAGGCATTTATTGCGCTAGCTACTCTATCATCACCAAGTGTTATTGTTGATTGGAATGATAATATTGAATCTTTATATGATTTTTCTTCCATTTGTGCTACACCTAAATTATAGCTAGATAGTGCTTCAGAGTAGTTTGAGATTTTTCCATATAAATCTAGTGCTTCTCTTTTGTTTCCTGTTGTATATAGGAAGTTTGCTTTTTTGATTAGATTTTCTAAATCTTCAGCATTATTTATTATATCTTCACCTTTTTCTATTGAGAACTCTGGAGGTGCTATTTTTTCTATTGGCTTTGGTTGTTCTGTTTCATTTTTTAGGAAATGTCCTACTAAAAATATGAATCCCAAAATTAAAAATCCAAGCAATAAAGCTAGAAAAATTGTTAATTTTTTGTGTTCACTAAAGAATTTTGTTATTTTTTCTAGTTTACTCGGTGGCTTTACTTCTTCTGGTTCTTTTTTTAGTATGTCTTGAAAGATATCAAAGTTATCACTAAGGTTATCATCAAGGCGTATTACATTATCATTATCAGCCATTTATTTACCTTAGATACTCTCTTAAGACTTCTGGTATTTGTATTTCACCATTTTCTGTTTGATAATTTTCCATGATGGCAACTAAAGTTCTGCCAACTGCTAAACTTGAGCCATTTAGCGTATGTGCTAGTATATTTTTTTTGTTTTCATCTTTGTATCTTATCTTAGCCCTTCTTGCTTGAAAGTCTCTTGTATTAGAAATGGAGCTAATTTCTCTATAACAATTTTGTCCTGGTAGCCACACTTCAATATCAATAGTATTGCTAGCACTAAAGCCTAAATCCCCACCGCATAATTGCACTAATCTATGTGGTAATCCTAAAGATTCTAGCAACAAAGAAGCACATGTAACCATTTTATTTTGCATTTCATCACTATCTTTTTGTGAGGTTATTGCTACTAATTCTACTTTGTCAAATTGGTGTTGCCTTATTATCCCTCTTGTGTCCCTTCCAGCACTTCCTGCTTCTTTTCTAAAGCATGGTGTATATGCAGTCATCATTAGTGGTAGTTTGTTTATATCTATTATTTCATCATGATATAGATTTGTTAGCGTAACTTCTGCAGTTGGGATAAGATATAAATCATGTCCCTTTTTGGTGTCATCATCAAAAGTTGAATCTGAAATCTTAAATAAATCATTTTCGAATTTTGGTAGTTGTCCTGTTCCAAACATCATTTCTGAATTAACAATGGCTGGAGTTTGAATCTCATTAAAGCCATGCTTTGTATTAAAATCAAGCATATAATTAATAAGTGCTCTCTCTAATTTCGCACCAAGCCCCATAAATACGCTAAATCTGCTTTTAGCCAACTTAACGCCTCTTTCAAAATCTATCCAACCATTTATTTCTGCTAACTCCCAATGTTCTTTTGGAGTGAAGGAAAAACTCTTTGGAGTTAATACCTTTTTTATTTCTACATTATCATTTTCATCTTTGCCAAAAGGCGTCTTATTATCTGGTATGTTTGGGATTATATGAGATAAATTTTGTAGTTTTTCTTCTAGTGCGGTTACTTCTTTTAGTTCATTTGATATTTCTATTTTTAATTTGTCGCATTCTTCTTTTAGTAAATTTATATCTTTGCCTTCTTGTTTGTATTGTGCAAACATTTTGCTTTTGGCATTTTGTGTAGCTTGTAGTTCTTCTAGTGATGTTTTTTTGTTTTTGTATGCTATGCTTGTTTCTTTTAGGGTGTTTAAAAAGTTTTTATCTATGTTTCGTTTTGATAATTCTTTAATTGTGCCTTCAAAGTTGTTTATTAGTAGTTTTAAATCAATCATAGATAATCCTAAATAGCAAGTTAATCGTAGAATTTTAACGAAAAATAGTTTAATTTTTTTGTATAATTTCACAAAAATTTTAAAGAGGGTATCAATAGTGGATAGCGTTGGAGATTTTATTACTATTTTAAGCATTATGGGCGTTGTTTCGCTTGTCATTATAGTTGCTACTATTATTTCTGTGGCTAAGAGTGGTGATAAACTTACTTCTTTTGAGAAGAAAGTTTTGATATTTGTTGCAATAGCCCTTTGTCTTGGTATTATGATGCTATATATCTTTTCTAATTTGGAAGTCTTTAAGGCGGCTTTTTAGAGTTTATGCCTCTTCCAAATTCCGCTTTGGAATATTTTCCAATACACAAATGCTCTTAAAAATGTCTCTAGTGTTATGCAGATATAAATGTATATAACTGGATATTTTAGTGTTGCTAAAAAATAGCAAGGCAAGATTCTTAACCCCCATATCATAAGACTATTTACAATTAGTGTTATTTTTGTGATACCAGCTCCTCTTAGAGCCCCATCTAATATACATATAAATGCAAATGGCACTTGAGAGATTCCAATAGGGATTAGGTAGCTTATACTTCCCTGTATGCTTTCTATTTCGTCTGTAAATATAGCGGATAGATAGTATGCAAAGCATGTCATGCAAAGCCCTATTATCCCCATAAATATGCTACCTAACAGAATAGTATTTAATGTGCTATATCGTGCTTCTAGTGGTTTTTTGGCTCCTAGATTCTGTCCCATAAGTGCCATAGCTGCTATCATAAAGCCAAAGCCAGGCATAAAAGCAAACCCCTCAATTCTAGTGGCTATTTGATAACCAGCTAGTGTATGAGTGCCATATATTGCAATGAATTTATTCATTAAAATAATTGAAAAAATTGTAAGCAATCTTTCAAAGCCCGATGGAATCCCTATTTTAAATGCTTTTTTAATGTATTCTAATTTTATTGTTTTACCAAATGTTACGGGACTTTTTTTGTAAAGCCACAATACAAAAAACAAAGAACAAGTCTCAATAACATTAATAATCAAACTAGCAATAGCAGCACCTTCAATTTCTAATCTAGGAATAATAAAGAAGCCAAAAATCAAACAATATTTCAATAACGGATTTATTAGAGTTATTATTATTTTTATAAAAAATGGAATCTTTGTAGCACCAGCTGCAGAAAATGCAGAGATGACTACTTGCTTTATTAGTAAAAGAGGGATTCCAAATAAAAGTATTTGTAAAAAATTATCGCCAATTTGCTGTGAAAATTCATCAACTCCAATCCAAGCAAAAAATGGCGTATAGCATAAAAAAGCCAAGCATGTAAGAGGTATTGATATAATTGCTGTTGCTAGTGTGATACTTGTTATTGTGTTATTTGCCTCTAGTGGATTTTTTGCCCCTAAGAATCTAGATACAAGAGCATTATTACCAACAAAAACTATTGTAGTAAATGCAAAAATAATCATCATATAGCTTAAGCTAACCCCAACACCAACAATAGTAGTAGCCCCAAAGCTACCAAGCATAATTAAATCTATGGATAAATTTATAATATCCAAAAGAGAGTTTAAGCCAGAGGGAATAGCTATGTTTAGTATTTTTTTGCTTCTTTGCTTTGAGTAAAAGTATAAAAACCTTCTAGCCACGCGCTACCAGTCTTGCCACCAATGTTGAATCATCATTTTTGTTTAATAAAGATTCTTCATAAAATAATATCTCTAAGTTTAAAAAAGCCCTTAAAAGTTCATTTTTGTGTAGCATGTGATTTATGTTTATTGGTGTGTTATTTGGTTTATTTATCACAAATGTCTCAAAAATTAATATTCCATTTTTCTTTAAAGACTTTGTAATTTGGGGAAATAGTCTTCTATCTAAAAAGAAACTATTTACAACTAGAGCATATTTGTTTTCTTCTATTATAAAATCATCTAAATCAACGCATATTGCGTTTATATTGTGTTGGTTCTTTAGGCTTTCTATTGCTGTGCTTGATATATCTATACTATCCACAATAAACCCACTATCACGCATAAAATATGAGTTTCTACCCATTCCACAAGCAATATCTAGTGCAACTTTATACTCACAATCTTGTGCTAGATGAATATAATTTTTTAATAGTTCCAATGGTGTTGTATTTGGGGGATTTTCCTTGTGCTTTTTATCCCACTTTTCTTTATCGCTAATCATCAAAACGCTTTAAAATACTAGAGTAAGCATCAATTCTTCTGTCTCTTAAAAATGGCCAGATTCTCCTTACTTCCTCGCTTCTATTTTTATCCCATGTGAAATATAATATCTCTTCTTTATCTATACTGCCTAATGCTAGAATCTCACCTTGTGCGTCAAATGCAAAACTAGAACCCCAAAATCTAATCCCATTTAACACCTTGCTCTTATCTTGTTCAAAGCCAACTCTATTTATAGCTACAACTGGGATTCCATTTGCAATAGCATGCCCTCTTTGAACAGAAATCCATGCTTCTCTTTGTCTATCTTTTTCTTCCTTGCTATCTTCGTCAAACCAGCCAATTGCTGTTGGGTATATTAAAATCTCTGCTCCTTTTAAAGCCATGATTCTTGCAGCTTCAGGATACCACTGATCCCAACAAATTAGCACCCCAAGTTTGCCTAAGCTTGTATTTATTGGTTCAAACCCTAAATCTCCGGGTGTGAAATAGAATTTTTCATAAAATCCCGGATCATCAGGTATGTGCATTTTTCTGTATTTCCCAGCTATTGTTCCATCATTTTCAAACACAACAGAAGTATTATGATATAGCCCACTAGTTCTTCTTTCAAATAGTGAGCTAACTAGCACGATATTATTATTTTTAGCTATTTCGCTAAAGTATTCACAATCTTTATCAAAATCTAATGCATAATCAAAAAAATCTACATTTTCACTTTGACAGAAGTATTCGCTTGTGTGCAATTCTTGTAATAAAACCAATTTTGCACCATTTTGCGCAGCTTCTTTTATCATTTTTGCTGTTAGTTTTAGCGTATTTGGCTTATCGCCTTTGTATGATTGTTGTATTAGAGCTACTTTTATGCCCTCCATTAATCATCATCTCCTTCATATTCAGAATCACTACTATCATAGTCATCTTCATCGTATAAAAAATTATTTTTATTTCCGTAATTTTCGTAATCATCGTCTTTATCTATATCTTCATAATCTTCATACTCTTCATCTTCGTATGGTTTTGTGTATATCATATTAACTCCTTAAAATAAATGATATTGCCTCACTTGCAAGTCTTAACCCAAAAGATGCAGTAACTCCGCTAAAACTTCCAAGCTCTTTACATTTTGGCACTTCTGGGCTAAAAGCAACATAAAAATCACCTCTAAAATTTGCCTTTTTTAATCCTTCTCTAAATTTTCTTGCAAACTTATCCCCATGACTTTTCCAAATGCTTGCAAATTCTATTTTTGAAGGGTCTAGCTTTTTTGCACTACCTGTTGATGATAGTAGTATAGGCATAGTTTTTATCTTTGGTTTATTTGCTATTTTTAGTGCTAGCAATATTTTTGCATTTATATCATCTATTGCATCAATTACTATGTCATAAGATTCGAAGTTAAAACTATTTATGAATTCTTCATCTACTTTAGAATCTATGGCGTTTATTCCTTGATATTTTTTTGCTAGGACTTCTACTTTTTTTTGTCCTACACCTTCAAGGGCTCCTATTTGTCTGTTTTGATTTGTTTCATCAAATTTATCATAATCAACTATACAAATATTTCCAATACCTGTCCTATAAAGGCAATCAAGTGCGAAACTTCCAACACCGCCAACACCAAGTAGTAGAACTTTAGAATCTTGTAGTTTTTTAAAACCATCATCTTTAAATAATAGTAGTGTTCTTGTGAATCTTTTATCCATTATTTATCCATTGTTTTAGTGTATTTATTTTATCTCTTGCCGTAAAGTCAAGTGTTATAGGAGTGATTGATACATAATTATCAAAGACTGCACTAAAATCTGAAGTCTCATCTCCTTCTCTTTCCTTCCAAGATAGTGGATGTAATCCAAGCCAATAATATTCTTCGCCTCTTGGATTCCTGTGTAGTTGTGCATCGTTGCCATACATTCTAATTCCAAGCTCTGTTATTTTAAATCCCTTGCACTCTTGTTTGGTTATTTGTGGGATATTTATATTTAAAAATTGTCTATTTGCTAATGGAAAACCACCTTCTAGGACTTTTTTGGCAAGTTTATAGATACTATCTTTTGCAAGGGCAAAGTCAAATCCAAAATGATTCTTATCCTTTAATACTTGTGATATTGCAATTGATGGAATATCATGTAATGCACCCTCCATAGCAGCAGCTGCAGTGCCTGAATAACTCACATCTTCTCCCATATTTGAGCCTATATTTATCCCACTTACTATTAAATCTGGTGGATTATCATATAGAGAATATAGTGATAAATAAACACAATCAGTTGGAGTTCCATTATCTAGCTTATAAAAATCATCATCTATTTTTATGAATCTAAGCGGGTGTGTTAAGCTCATTCCATGCCCACATGCTGACTTTTCTACTGCTGGGGCTACTACTACTACATGTCCTAGTGGAGATAGTGCTTCTTTTAGAGCTAGAAGACCCGGAGATTCATATCCATCATCATTTGTTATAAAAATTCTTTTCATTAAACCTCTTTTAGATATTTCTTTAAAATAATATTTAGTATTTCTTGTGAGTTTGTATTTAGCTTTTTTATCTTTGAATCTATTTTTGTTTTTAATTTTTCTAGCTCATATCTAGCACCTTCTAATCCTAAAAGATTCACATAGCTATTTTTGTTTGTATCGTTATTTGTTGTTTTTAATGCTTCTTTTTCACTTTGTGTTGAATCTATAATATCATCTCTAATTTGGAAAAATAAGCCTAGCAAGATTCCAAGTTTTTTTAATGTTTTTAGTGTTTTTTTATCTACATTTGCAATTGCTCCACCCATTTGCAAAGAGGCAGAAATTAGTTTTGCAGTTTTGTTTATGTGTATTGTTTTTAGTGATGATAGAGGTAATTTTTTTTCTTCAAAATAACAATCAAGTGCTTGTCCTAGCACCATGCCATAGATTCCACCATTTTTGCTTAATATTTTTACTAGCTTTATTTTTGTCTTCGGTTTTAGCTTTGCTTGTGATAGCAGGTAAAATGCGTAGGTATTTAATGCGTCTCCTATTAGTATTGCTCCTGCTTCGTCGTATTTTGTATGAAGTGTTTTTAAACCTCGCCTTAATGAAGCATTATCCATGCTTGGTAAGTCATCATGTATCAAAGAATATGTGTGTAATACCTCTATTGCTAATGCTGGAAGGAATGCACATTGTATTTTGTGTGGTGCATAAGCTAAGACTATAGTCATTAATAGCTGTGGTCTAAATCTCTTACCACCGCCTAATACCATCTCCCATAATGCAGATTCATAATATGGGTGGAAACTCTCTATTTTTGGAGCATTTAGAGCTATGAAAGATTCAAAATCATCTAATGTATTCTGTAAAAGCGTTTTCATTTTGCGAATCTTTTGTATTAACTTCTATAAAAAATTGAAAATCATCTCTTGAAATAAGCCATTTTTGCTCACTATCTGGCATCTCTCCTAGCATTCTTATTATGTTGTTATATCCAGTTGGGACTTTTTTATTGTTTATTTGTATTATTTTATCTCCAACTTTTAGCTTATCAAATCCATTTTTAGCCGTTGATTCAACTCTTGTTATGACAAAATTATCAGATATTTCAATTCCGATTCTTGCTAGAAAATTTTCTGGTAATAGCATACCTCCCGTGCGTCTATCGACAACTACGAATGTATTTATTACATTATTATTCCTATTTATTCTAACTGGCACTTTACTGCCTTGTGGTAAATCAAAGACAACTCTGTTAAATGCTGCTAAATCAGGTATTGCCTCGCCATTTATAGCCATTATGATATCTCCATATGCAAATGGATTATTTTTAAAGAATGGATCTACGACATTTACCTCTATTAAACCTTCTTTGTTGCTAAATACTCTAATTCCTATATCCCCATAATAAATAGGATTATTTAAGAATCTATCTATATATCTTTTCTCTAAGAAGTAGTTATTTCCTATGCCAATTCCATATATATGGTCGCATATGGTTGATATTATTGAGCTATTAAATGTTGGGACATTTAAAGTAGCAAAATCAATTTGACTTTGTTGAAGTGTGCTTATTTTGCCACTAACGCTTTGTGTTGGGGTTATACTTGCTATTTCTTGCTCTAGTATATCACCATTTATTTCTCTTATATTAAGTGGTTTTAGTTTCTTTTTTGGTTTTAGAAGATACATTCCGACAAATGGGTCATGTTTTAGGATTGTGTATCCCCTTGGTGTTACCTTTGGCGAATAGTAAAAAAGAACAATTTCTCCATTATTATTTTTTAGTGCTACGCCATATTCTTTGCCAATTTTTTCCATTGATGAGGAAGCTTGTTTTTGACATACTCTAAAATCATACGCAAAAACACTTGTTATAGATAATAGAAAGCAAAATATTATTTTTAACATTACATACCCTTTAATCCACCAAGACCGATGTTATTCATCATATCCAGTGCCATACTTTTTCTATTTTGCTCAAAGCTCTTTAATGCATCATTAATTGCACTAATTAGCAATATTTGCATTGATTCTTTATCTTCTAGTAGAGAATCATCAATGGTAATATCAATTATCTCTCCATTTCCATTTACACTGACACTAACAAGCCCACCACCACTTTTAGCAGTAAATGTTAGATTTTTATTTTCTTCTTGTGCATTGCTGAATTGTTCTTGTAGGTTTTCTAGTGTTTTTAGTAAGTCTTGCGAATTAAACATGTTTTAAATCCTCTTTTATGTTGATTATTTTGTTGTTGCTATCTACTATTACTACTTTTGGTTTGTATGTTTTTAGTTCATCTTCTGTAAATGACGCATATGCTATTATTATTACTATATCATCTTTTTGAACCTTTCTCGCTGCAGCACCATTTAGACATATCTCTCCGCTTTTGCCCTCTATTACATATGTGGAGAATCTCTCACCATTATTTATATTTACTATATCTACCTTTTGTCCCTCAAGCAAGGAAGCTGCATTTATTAACTCTTTATCTATACTAATTGAGCCAACATAATTTAAATTTGCATCTGTTACTTTTGCTCGATGAATCTTGCTATATAGCATAGTCCTAACCACTACAAAACCACCTAAAAATTTATTTAAAGTTGCACAATTCTATCAAATTTTATTAAAAAATGTTAGTAATATTTGTTTTTCCAAAACATATAGTTCATATCTTATATTTTTAAAAGTTTCGCTATAAACTTTGTTTTCTAACTTATAAATTTCTTCTAGCACTCTTGATGACTCTTGTGTTCTTTTGAAATTTGCTATGATTATATTTTCTAGGCTTTCTCTTTGCATTTCATCATTTATACTTTCTTTTAATACATCATGTGTTGATTCTCTTTGTTTTATTATGTCTATGTAATTATCAATTTTACATTTATGTCGTAGGGTTTTTATCGAAGTTGCAAGGGCTTTGTTGTTAAAGCTATATCTAAGTATATCCTCTATAACTCTTAAGCCTTCTTTTAATCGATTGAGATTTGCATCTATGATTCTATGATTATTGCATAAATGAGAATCCCTAAGATTCTCATTATTCTTTTGAATTGAAGATTCCAAGTAATTGAAGTAGTGATACAAAAAGATTTAAAAAGTCTAAATACAGACTAACTGCCGCCATTACAGGACTATCATATAATCCTCTTACGATGTTTTGTGTATCATATGCGATAAATAAACTAAATAATATAGCACCAACACCAGCTATGATTACCTGTAATAAAGGGCTTCCTAAAAATATATTAATAATAGAGCCTATAACTACAACAATAAGTGCTATAAAAAGCATTTTCCCCATACTAGCTAAATCTTTTGTTGTTCTTAGTGCAAATATACTCATAACGCCAAAAATAGCAGTAGTTAGCAAGAATGCTTGAGCTACTATCATAGCACCACCCGGCATACCCAATACTCTACTTAGAATCGGGGTTAGTGTGACACCTGTAACAAAAGTAAAAGCAAATAGCATAAATAGATTTATGCCAGGCTTTGACTTTGTGAAAAACAATCCAAACAAAAGTGCTAATTCCAAAATCACAAATCCTATGTAATATTGGCTTACCACACCACCAAAGCTAGTAATACCTATATAAGCACCAACACTAGCAGCAAAAAGCGACGCAGCAAAAAGCTGATAAGTTTGCTTTACAAAGCTAATTAATGCAACATCACTACTAAAAGTAGCACTTGAAAAGCTTGACTCATTATTTGTGTAATGATCATTTAATGACTTTCTATCATATAAAGACATCATTTCCTCTCTAATTTTTGATATAAAAGTTTGCATTATAACTTATTTTTGTTTTGATTCCAATATTTAATAAAGTTTGTTTGCGTTTTTGTGTTACAATTCGCACTTTATGTAAGAAAATATTTAAGTTGTATTGGCATGGGAAAGATTAGATTTTTTATAAATGGTTTTGGAAGAATTGGCAGATGTGTCGCACAAATAGCACTAACTAAGATGAAAGATAGATTCACAATCGTTGGGATAAATGACCTTGGAGATAGTGATAATTTGATGTATTTATTATCTCATGATTCAATACACAAAACAGAAATTACATACACAAAGCTAGATGATAGTTTGTATGCTGTAAATGATAATCAAATAAAATTTAGTTCTTGTAAGATTCCAGAATCTATAGATATTCTAGGGGCTGATATTGTATTAGAGTGTAGCGGATTATTTTTGGATAGTAAATCTGTGAAATGTCATTTAAAAAAGGGTGCAAAAAGGGTGATAATATCCGCTCCAGTGCTTGATGATACAAGGACATTTGTATATGGTGTCAATCATAAATCTTATAATGGTGAGGAAATAATATCAAATGCAAGTTGCACAACAAATGCTTTAGCACCGGTTGTCATGTTGCTTGATGACGCCTTTGGTGTTAATAGTGGGATTTTAAGCACAATTCATAGTTATACAAATGATCAAAGATTAATAGATAGTGCATATTATAAGGGTGATTTTAGGCGTTCTAGGGCAGCTGCATTAAATATAATTCCAACTACAACTGGAGCTGCAAAAGCACTGCATTTGGTGCTACCAAGAATAAAAGATAAGCTTCATGGACATAGTGTGCGTGTGCCAGTAGCTGATGTATCAATGATAGACTTAAATATTAACCTAAAAACAAATGCCACAAAAGAATCTATAAATAATCTTTTTTATGAAGCTTCTAAAGGTAGTTTGAAAGGTATATTAGGAGTTGATGATAATTATGGAGTATCGCAAGATTTTGTGAATAATTCCCTAAGCGGTATTGTAGCTAGTGATTTAACATTTGTGCTACAAGATAAAATGGCAAAAATAATGATTTGGTATGACAATGAATGGGGATATTCTAATAGAATCTTAGAAATGAGTGAATATATATTAAAGCAATAAAAGGTAAAAGGTGAATTTGATAAAAGTTATATTTTGTTTAGTGTTTTTGTTTGAGATTTCATATGCTAGTATTAAAAATAAGCCATTTGATATATATGAGCTAAATGGAAATATAAATGGTAATACTCTATTGGTAATTGGCGGGATTCATGGTGATGAGCCTGGTGGATATTTTACCCCTACATTGTTGCTTCAACACTATAAGATAAAAAAGGGAAATGTACTTGTGGTGCCAAATCTAAATCCAGATAGTATTTTAAACTTTAAAAGAGGATTGTATAAAGATATGAATCGTAAGTTTGCGGTTATTTCTAAAAATGATCCAGATTATGATAATGTAGAGAGAATAAAAGGCATAATAAAAGATGAAAAGGTAAATTTCATTTTAAATTTACACGATGGGCATGGGTTTTATAGAGAGAAATGGGAGAATTCAATTTTTAACCCAAGGGCATGGGGGCAAACATATGTCATAGATCAAAAGCAATTAGATGATGTATTGTTTGGCAACTTAGATGAAATAGCACAAAATATAGTAAATAGTCTAAATAAGAGTTTGCACTATGATTATCATACATTTGGGATTCGAAATACAGAGACTAGACATAAAGATGAAGAACAACAAAATTCTTTGACATTTTTTGCAATATCAAACCTAAAACCAGCATTAGCCATTGAAACCAGTAAAAACATTAAAGATTTAGAGTTAAAAACATTTTATCAACTTAGTTCTATCGAAGTTCTTATGGGTATTTTGGGGATAGAGTTTGAGAGGGATTTTGAGTTAACATTAAGTGAAGTTTCTAAAAAAATACAAGAATATGGTGAAGTTACAATAAACAATAATGTAAAGATTCCGCTAAGCAATGTAAGAAGAGTTATAAATTTTGCACCACTTAAGGTGGGCGATAATGAGTTTGTATTTTCTCACCCTCTTGGTAGAGAAAAGAGAATAAAAAATGGATATGAGTTGTATATAGGAAATATAAAGGTATCTACGCTAAGGGCTGATTATTTTTCTATGAAATGCTCATTTGATAGCATGGAAATAGTAAGTGATAATAAGGATATGTTTTTAGCGTCTTTTGGGGATACTATATCATTTAAAGATGGATTTTTAATAAAAGGCAAAAACACAGCTAGAGTAAATGTAATAGGATACTCTAAAAAGGGAGTAGTTAGTGAGAGTGATGTTTTTATAGATTCTAAACTTATAGATAAAAACTATTCTTTAGATAAGAGTGATAGTATCTTTCGTGTGGAAGTTTATGAGGGTAATAATTTTTGTGGAATGATAAATCTAAAAAAAGGAAATTAGTGGAAAATAACAAACAAGCAGTTGTATTATTGAATATGGGTGGAGTAAATTCACTCTCTGAAGTATCCGTGTTTTTAAAAAACATGTTTTGTGATCCTTATATATTGCCTATAAAGAGTAATTTTATAAGATCAATGGTTGCTAATTTTATAGTTAATAAGAGACTTGAAGAAGCAAAAGAAAATTACAAAAAAATAGGTGGTAAATCCCCGCTTGTTGAGCATACTTTTAAGCTTACTAAAACTTTGGAATCTTTAGATTCGAGCTATTTTTATACATATGCTATGAGATATACACCACCATTTGCACCTATGGTTGTAAAGGAACTGCAAACAAAGGGTATAGAAGAAATAGTGCTATTTAGCATGTATCCTCATTTTAGTTACACTACAATTGCTAGTTCTTATGATGATTTTATAAAAGCACTAAAAAGTGCAAATTATAATCCAAAAATAACCTATATTAAGCATTATTATGATTTTGAGCCTTATAATAAATGCATTGTATCTAGCATTAAAAATACTCTAAAGAATGATAATTCGAAAGAATTTCATCTTATTTTCTCAGCCCATTCGCTACCGCAGAGAAATATAAAGTTAGGAGATCCATATAAAGATGAAATAGAAAAAAATGTAGAAATTCTAAAAGAAATGTTACGAGCAAATAATTTGGAATTTGCAAGTATTAAAATTGCCTATCAGTCAAAAATAGGACCAATTAAATGGCTAGAACCAAATTTGAGTGATATTATTCCAAAATATAAAGATAAAAAATTACTTATCTATCCTATCTCATTTACAATTGATAATTCTGAAACAGATTATGAGTTAAAAATAGAATATAAAAATCTTGCACAAGAATCTGAATTACTGGAGTATAGGGTTGCTGATTGTTTTAATTTTGGAGAAGAGTTTGCAAAATGTATTTTAGAACTAATAAGGAGCAAGGTATGAGCATAAATTCTTATGTTGATGTAAATAATAATAAAATATATGGTGATTTATCTTTAAATCAAAATGTAAATATCCAATGTGTTTATCCAGTCTCTGCGGGGGGGGGGGCGAATATTGCCTTTTTTGCTGGAAAGAGTTCTAATGTAAAGATAGAGTTTCATGGTGCAAATTCTTTGGTCTTTATTGGTGATAATGTTGTCTTTCATGGCGAGGTGAAACTAAGGCTTGTATCTGATAGTGTGGTATATATAGGAGATAATACAACAATAGTTGATGGCAGAATCGATGCTTATGAGACAAAAAATGTATTTATAGGTAATGATTGTATGTTTTCTAATGATGTCTTACTTACCACTACTGATAGTCATGGAATCTATAACTATGAGAATAATAGAGTAAATCATGCAAAGAGTATTTATGTTGGAGATCATTGTTGGCTTGGAATGTATGCTAAATGTCTAAAAGGTTCTAAGATTCATTCTGGTAGTGTCCTTGGTGCTTGCAGTCTTTTGACAAAGAAAATTTATTCAAACCAAATATGGGCTGGAAATCCCACAAAAATGGTAAAAAATGATAGCTATTGGCAAAGAGATTTACATGTAAATACAAATGTATGGACAAGGGAGACTATAAAAAATTATAAGCCAAATTTTAGTGATGATTTTAAATATAGCTTTAGTGCAGAATCTTTTTTGGATTTTGATTTTATAGAGGCTTCTTTAGACAAGCTAGAGACTGCACAAAGCAAGTTAGAATTTTTATATAATGCAGTTTATTGCAATAATGATAAAAATAGATTTGCTCTTTTTGAAGATTCAAAGCCAATCTCTAAAGCTAAAAAAATACAAAACAAATTTAGCAAACTAGACATACTAGAGCCACTATCCATTAACTATTCGTAAATAATTTTTTGATAGAATCCCCAAATTAAGTAATTTTCTAGGGGATTAGTAATGAAGTTTATCTTTGTTTTGATTATGGCTATTTTTTTATTCGGTTGTGGAGATTCTGTTGATTCTAGTGTTGTATCAAGTGGGACGAAAAATACCAAAGAACAATTAGACGCACATAATAATATCGATAAAAACTCATATATCGATGTTGCTGATGTATTTTTAGACACTAATAAAATTATAACAAATAACAAGCCCTATTTTCTGGTTTTTGCTGCTAATGGCTGTATTTATTGCGATAAATTAAAAGAAATAGTAAAAGACGATCATGAAATAAAAAGTATTTTAAAGAATGATTTTTCTCCTTATTATGTGAATCTTAGTTATTCTAAAATGCATCAAGTTGATTTTTTAGACAGTGAGATAAGCACTGCAGAGTTTGGAAAAAAGTATCAAGTTGTGCCTACACCTACTTTGGTATTTTTAAATCCTAAAGGTGAGATAATGTTTGTCTATCCGGGATATATGCCTAAAGATAAGTTTTTGGCTACTTTAAATTATATAAAAGATTCCACAAGTAAAGATGAATCTGTAATAAAAAATGAATTGCAAAATATATTTAAGGATATGGGTGTATGAAAAATGTATTAAATAATATTTTTAAGGGGTTTTGTAGTTTTCAAGTTAGTATAGTTTTGATGATTATTTATGCTAGTGCCTGTGGTGTAGCTACATTTGTAGAAAATGATTATGGCACTCCATCTGCTAGGGCGTTGATATATGATACACAATGGTTTGATTTGCTTCATTTTTTAATTATTTTAAACTTAATTGGACTTATGGTGCTGTCTCGTGCATTACAGAGAAAAAAGTATGCTAGTTTGTTATTTCATGCGTCATTTGTGGTGATATTTGTTGGAGCTGCTATTACTAGATATTATGGTTTTGAGGGGGTTATGCATATAAGAGAAGGAGAGAGTGTAAATACCATGAAGTCGCAAGAGGAGTTTTTAACAATACTTGCTAAAGTAGATGATAAGGTATATAGAGCATTTTTTCCAACTACAATAACACCATTGGTGCAAGAATCTTTTGATCATTCATTACCATTTATGGATGGTAGTTTGAATGTTAAATTCGTAGATTATCTACCTGCTAAAGATAAGATGTCATTTGATTTTTTAAAAGTGGAAGTATCATATAAGGATAATGTAGAAACAATAGAGGTGCCAAAAGATGGTGGTAATGGGAATCTTGTTAGATTTGAGCTTGGTGAGCATAAGTTTGCACTAGAGTGGGGTGCTAGAATTATTACTCTTCCATTTGCAATTAGGCTTGATGATTTTATTCTAGATAGATATGCTGGATCTATGAGTCCGTCATCTTATGAATCTGAAGTTGTAGTAATAGATGATGCAAACAATATAGAAGAGCCACATAGGATATACATGAATAATGTTCTTGATTATGGTGGGTTTAGATTCTTCCAATCTTCTTATGATCAAGATGAGTTAGGAACAATATTATCTGTAAATAGAGATCCGGGCAAAATTCCTACATATATAGGTTATGCAATGCTAACTATTGGTCTTTTGTGG
Source organism: Helicobacter ibis (assembly GCF_027859255.1). Lineage (NCBI taxonomy): Bacteria > Pseudomonadati > Campylobacterota > Epsilonproteobacteria > Campylobacterales > Helicobacteraceae > Helicobacter > Helicobacter ibis. The sequence goes on along the minus strand of NZ_JAQHXR010000002.1, from coordinate 368,217 downwards.
GCGTTTTTTGCTAAAAATGGTAGATTTTATAAATTAGGCAGATATTTAAAAGCACAAAATTTAGCCATTGCAGCATTATTTATAGCTTCTATATCTAGCACTCCTATATATGCAAATGAACAAGAAAAAATAGATATGCATGGCGGTAAATCAGTAGAGATTCCAAAAGCTGATGAAATTACAAATGAAGAAATGCCAGAGATTACAAGTGAAAATGTGCTGGATTTAATAAAGAATCTAAAAGAAAAATCAAAAGATCATGCAAACTCCTTTGGTGAGTTATTGATACAAGATTTTGGTGGGAGGATTAAGCCACTTGATACAATGGCTATGGAATATATGCATAAAATGACTAAGAAAAATGAATTCTTAGGTCTTAGCAATATGCAATTATTCTTAGGAATGATGACATATCCAAATGAGTTTAAAAAAGTAAAAATGATTTCAATTTCATCTCCAAAGTTAAAGCAGGTAATAGGTGTTGATGAGAGTGAAAAATATATAGCCTTTGATGATGCATTTGTTAATGGTCAATATAAGCTTATAAATTACTTAGAGGAGGCGAATAGAAAAAAGCCATCAATGAGAGATAAGTTCGATAAAGATGTTATTGCGGTTGATGAGAGGATAAATGTTGCATTTTTAATCTATACAGCACAAAGCTTAAGAATCATACCTGATTTTAACAAAGAAAGCACTACTTGGTATGCTCCAACAGAGGCTATGGCTACATTTAAACAAGAAGATAGAGATCATTTACACAAGTTATTTCAAGCATATTTTGCAAGCTTCAATCAAGGGTTAGTTGAGGATAATTGGGAGAATGCAACATTAGCATTAAGTGCATTTAAGCAGATTCAAGCCCAATTTGGTGGAGAGCTTCTACCAGAGGCAAAAAGAGTGCAATTAGAGATATTTTTAAACCATTACAATATTTTTGATAATTTAACTTTATTTTATATCTTGGCTGGTGTGATACTATTTATAGTTGTATTAATTCAAATTCTGCGTGATAAAAATGTGGTTATTTTACCTTCAAAATTGATACATTTATTTATTTTATTATTAGTCATTATACACACTATTGGACTTGGGGTGCGTTGGTATGTAGGTGAGCATGCACCTTGGAGTAATGCTTATGAATCTATGATATATGTTGCATGGGCCTCTGGTATTGCTGGAGTTGTGTTTTTTAGGAAGAGTTATTTAGCATTGGCTGCTTCTAGCTTTCTAGCCGGTATTTGTTTGTTTGTAGCGCATCTTGGATTTATGGATCCTCAAATTGGAAATTTAGTGCCTGTATTAAAGTCTTATTGGCTAAATATACATGTATCAATTATTACTGCTAGTTATGGATTTTTAGGGCTTTGTTTTATTCTTGGTGCAATTAGTTTGTTATTGTTTATCTTTAGAGGTAAGAATCCTCAAATAGACAAAACTCTACTAACCATACACACAATCAATGAAATGTCAATGATTTTAGGTCTTGCTATGCTTACGGTTGGTAATTTCTTGGGCGGTGTATGGGCAAATGAATCTTGGGGTAGATATTGGGGATGGGATCCAAAAGAGACTTGGGCGTTAATATCTATTGTGGTTTATGCAATTGTGTTGCATGTTAGATTCTTGCCAAAAGGGGATAATCCATTCGTGTTTGCAGCATTATCTGTGATCGCATTTTATTCTATATTGATGACATATTTTGGAGTGAATTATTATCTATCTGGATTGCATTCTTATGCTGCTGGTGATCCATTGCCAATCCCTACATTTTTATATTATTTTGTAGCAGGAACTATATTGCTTATAATTTTGGCTGGTAGAAAGCGGGATTTGTTGCCACCTAAGCTTTAAGGATTGCTATGAAATGTGATGTGCTTGTATATGGATTTGGTGTAACTGGAAAGCATGTCTTAGGAATCTGCAAAGAACTAAGGCTTACATATAAGATAGTCGATGACTTTGCACTGCCTTTTGGCAGTGATTTTGTATCTTTAGAAGATATAAAAGTAGCAAGGTTAATATTAATCTGTCTAAATGATGAAGATGCACAAGAAAATGCAAAAAATAAGTTGCTTCAGCTTGATTTTGATTTAAATGTTATCAAAGTTATAAATTTGGGCGATTTTCGTAATTCTTATTTGGAATCTTTTAAGGATAGGTTTAGTGCTATAAGCTTTATTGATACACTTTTAGAAGATGACTATAAACTAAATAATTTTCAGCAAATATACAAAGAAATTATAAAAGAATATAAAGAAAAGAAAATAAAAGAAGTAGAATCCAAAAAAGAACTACTGAAAAAGGTAGAAGATAAATATCCAGAGCTAAACTCTTTTGCTAGAATCTTTACCACTTCTTTTAAGCAAAGTGATAATGATTTGTTGCATTATCCTTATTTTCATGTCTTTACTGATAGATCTTGTAGTGATAAGAATTTTTTCTTTAGAGAAGAAGTTGATTTTCATTCTTTAAAAAATAGAGATATAAATACTAAGTTTGTGTTATGCTTTGGTTCTAGTGTTATGAGGGCTGATGAGGTAGCATTAGAATCTACAATTGCTAAGAGATTAGAGGGTTTATTGAATTCTCCTGCGGGGGGGGGGGATTCCCTTATTAGCTATAAAGTATTAAATTTAGGCATATCAGGTTATAACACATCTGATATGTGTATGTTGTATTTATCACTCTTTGAATCTTTACGCCCAGATATTGTTATGTGTGTATTTTTTGGTAATGAGTTAATTACAGCTTCAATTTCAGATGAATCGTTGTTAAGAGATTGTATGTTGTATTATCACCCATTTGTAGAGAGTGAGTGCAGAAATATTTTTGATAGTAAAATTCCTTTATACTCTGATTTTAGATTCCGTATAAAAGAGGTTGATTATGGTTTGATACTTAAATCAATAGCCTTTAGAATCGAGCAATTTAGCAGAGTAGTAAGTAGTAGTGGAGCGAAATTTTATGGCTTTATAACTCCACTTTTACACCAAAAACTTCATAAAACACAAGATGAACTTCATGGACAAAAAGAAGCTCTAAAAACTTATCCTCCATATTATTTTTCTCATTTAGAGTATGAAGAATCTTTGCTTAGAGAATTTAAAGAGATTGTAAAAGTTAAAGTCTATGATGCAAATTATGCTACTACTTCTTCAAAAGAGACTTTGTTTTTGGATTGGATTCATTTAAATGCTAGAGGTTGTGATGTTGTTGCTTGGTATATGTATGAAGTTATGATGGCTAATGATTAATTTTCACAAATAAACACCAAAGTAGATGTTTATTTTGGCATACTCTCTATATATATGCTCTGTGATGGGAATGCAAAGCTAAGATTGTTTTTCTCTACTATTTTAAAAATTTCATAGCATATTTCTTCTTTTGTATTCATCCATTCACTCCATTGTGTAGATGCAGAGAAACAATGCACTAAAATATTTAAAGAACTATCTCCAAAATTATCAAATCCAACATAAATAGTGTTTTTATACCCAAGTAAATCATCGCTTGATACTATATTTTTATGCACAAGCATTCTTTTTAGCTCACTGGTGTCTCTATCATCTGTTGCTTTTGCAATTTTTGGATTGTTTTCTAGCATTTCTTTTATGTCTTTTATGCATGTTTGTATTTGTTCTAGTTTAGCAGAATAGGTTATTCCTATTGTCATTCTTATCATTCTACCAGCTTTCCTGCGATTCCAGTTTCTTATAGAAGTATTTGCTAAAATTGAGTTTGGCACGAACAATAAAGCATTATCAAATGTTCTAACAGTTGTCCTTCTAAGACCCATTTCTACAACAACTCCTTCAATATCTCCACAAGCTATCAAATCTCCTTGATTAAATGAATTATCAACTAAAACTATAATTGAAGCAAAGAAATTTGCTAGCGTATCTTTAATGGCTAGTGCAACAGCAATACCGCCAATGCCTAAGGAAGCTACAATTGCAGAGATATTAAATCCAAAGTTTTTTAATAGTGCTAAAAGAGTGATGATAAAAATTACAAAATACATGGTTTTTAAAATGAGATTCATAACTTCTTTTCTAAAGTTATTTTGTTTCTCTAGCATGTCGCCTAATATTTCTACTATATAACCTTTAAACAAAAGTATAAAAAACCATGCAAATGATAATATATAAGCAAAATTTAACCATAGTTGGTATTTTGATTCTATATTGTTTGGATATATTAAAATGGCTAAGGATATTTGTATGCTCAAAATTGTGATAATAGTTATAATGGGACGATTTATTTGAGCTTTTATTCTGCATTGAATCGTGTTTGACTGTAGGAATTTTGATAGAAGTGCAATTGTCTTTACTATTAAATTTGCAATGACGCCTTTTAGTAAAAATAGCACAATAAATACAAATGCGCTTAATATTATCTTACTTATTATTTTACTTTGTTGTATTTCTAGTATGTTTAGTTTTGATTCTATGAAGCCAAGAATATGAGATATGCTTAATTTATCTATTATGCTATTGCTTAATAGAGATTCTTCATTTAATGCTAGGAATTTTAAAATTTCTTTGCATGTTGTTATTATATTTAATAGTTCATTTAAATTGTTTTGTAATGTTTTAGATTCATTGTCTAATTTTATGTTTTGTAATTTATTTAGTTTATCTATATATGATTGTATGTGTGTGTTTAAGTTTTCTTTGTTTTCTAAGATAGTGTTGCTTTTTTGTATCTCATATATGCTGTTTTCTAAAATTTGGTGAGCAAGAATTGTATTTAGCTCTATTTCTTTTAGTTTTGCTAGGTATAGATTCCCTATATTTTGGTTGATTGTTATTTGTTCTTTTAGAGTATTTATTACATCATCATAGTCTTTTTGTTTTATTTGCGATTTTATAACTTCATTTAAAAAAGATTCTAATAGTATTAATTTTTTTTGAGAGTTTGCTATTAGCTCTTTTGCACTTTTGTCTTTTAGATTCGAGTTTGTATCTACGATTTCCTCAAAGATATTTTGTAAGTTTCCAAATGCTAAAGTAATTGTGATAAAAAAACAAAATAAAAATCTCATCTATTCTCCTAATATCTTTAATATTTCTTCTTCACTTAGAATTTGTATTTCTAACTCTTGTGCTTTTTTTAGCTTTGAACCAGCGTTTTCTCCACATAAGACAAAGTCAGTTTTCTTAGAAACGCTAGAGCTTATAGTAGCTCCGTTTTTTTCTAATAATTCTTTATAATATTCTCTTGGTTTGCTTAGTGTGCCTGTTAGGACAAAAGTCTTGTTTGCTATTTGTGAGTTTGTTTGTATTGTCTCTATTGTTGGTTGTATTTTTTCTAATAGATATTCTATTCTTTCTTTATTAACGCTACAAAACTCTACTAGAGAGTTTGCCATCTCTTCTCCAAAGCCATCTATATTCAAATAATCATCATAGCTTTTAGCATAGAAGTCTAGGCCAAATACTAATGCTAACTTTTTACTTGCACCTTGTCCTATATGCTCTATGCCAAGCGCATTTATAAATCTCCACAATGGGCTATTTTTAGTTCCCTCAATCCCTTCTATAATATTATTTATTTTTTTATCTTTAAATCCTTCTAGTCCTTCAAAACTATCACTATTTAAACTATAAATATCTTCTATTTTTTCTATTTTGTTATTTGTGTATAGAATCTCAATTATGCTTTTACCAAGCCCTTCTATATCAAGTGCATTTTTACTTACAAAGTGTATTAATGTGTTTTTGATTCTTGCTTTGCAGTCAATATTTTGACATTTTATTAGCTTTTCTTCTATTAATAATTTGCTATTGCATATTGGACAATTTGTTGGCTTTATTATTTCTTTCTCACTTCCATTTCTTAGCTCTTTTATAGGCTTTATTATCTTTGGTATTACATCTCCACTTCTTATAAGCAAGACATGGTCTCCTATTTTTATGTCTTTTTTTCTTATTTCATCGAAATTATGCAAGGTTGCACGGCTTATATTTGCACCATCGATTAGCACCGATTCTAGTTCTGCTACTGGAGTTATTACGCCACTTCTACCTACTTGAAGTGTTATGTCTAGCAATTTTGCCCTTTTTTCTGTTGCGGGAAATTTGTATGCACAAGCAAAGCGGGGAGCTTTAATTGTAAAACCTAGAACTTTTTGTAGTGATATATCATTTATTCTAATTACCATTCCATCTAACATTATGTTGTAGTCTTGTCTTTTTTCTATATATTCTTTATAGGTTTGTTGTATTTCATTTTCATTATTGCAGATTCTTGATAGTGGAGATTTTATAAAGCCAAAACTGCGGATAAGTTCCATTAGATTAAAGAAATTATTTTCTTGTATTGTGCAGTATCCAACACCCCATGGAATAAATTGTAATTTTCTATTTGCAGTTATCTTTGAATCTAGTTGCCTTAAACTTCCTGCAGCTGCATTTCTAGGATTTGCAAATATTGGTTGATCTAATTTTAATCGTTCGTTATTCAAAGATTCAAAGTCATGTTTTGAAATTACACATTCTCCTCTTATTTCTATTCTTTCTTTGTATGGGATTGTTAGGGGTATGCTTTTTATAGTTCTTGCATTATGTGTTACATCTTCGCCTATTAGCCCATCACCTCTTGTTATGGCTTTTTGTAGCTCCCCATTTTCATATAGTAGGCTTAGACTTGCGCCATCGAATTTTGGATCAACACTAAATATAAACTTACTAAAATTTGAAGCCCTACTTACTTTGTTTATCCATTCTTGCATTTCATCTTCATTAAAGACATCTTCCAAGCTCCACATTCTTTCAATATGTTCTTGTTTGTTAAAAGATTCTATTGTCACATCTCCAACTCTTTGGGTTGGTGAATCTTTGCTGATTTTTTGCGGATTTTCTTCTTCGTATTTTTGCACTTCTTTGTATAGTTTGTCATATTCCTCATCTGTGGCTATAGGGTCATCTAGCACATAGTAATGCTTTGCCCATAGATTAAGAATCTGTATATTTTGTAAGTATTCTTCATTTGTCATATTGTCCCTTGAAGTTTATGTATTTGTAAATTGCATACATTGATATCCGATATAAACACTAATTATTGCAAAAATATTTGTTAATACAACATATACAAAGGCTAAGATAAGATTTTTTTCCTTTGCTATTTGTAAGAATTCCAATCCAAATGATGAAAACGTCGTAAATCCACCAAGTATGCCAACTAACAAAAATAATTTTAAATTTTCTTCGTTTATTAAAGAAAAAATGATTCCAGCTATAAAACAACCAAGACCATTTATTATGAAAATTGGTGTTATAAAACTTATAAAGTGATTGTTAGAAAAATAATTAACTAAATATGTGCTAAGTAAGTATCTAAATGTAGCACCAAGTGCTCCACCCAGTGTTACAAATAATATTTTGTCCATTAGCAACTATAAGTTGTTAAAAATTCAAATGGATGCGGACGAGCTTCCCAAGGCCAAATTTCTGTTTCAAACTTGTAAGCTTTGTAAGTTTGGATAAATTCTTCACTAAAGACATTTCCTTCTTTTAAATAAGCTTTATCAAGTAGCATTTCTTCTACTGCATGGCGAAGTGTGTGTGGAAGTTGTTTAATGCCTTTTTCTCTTATTTCATCTAAGTGTAATTCAAAAAGATTCATCTCCATAGGCTCACCCGGATTAATTTTATTTTTAATTCCATCTAATCCTGCCATTAGAAGTGCAGAGAATGCTAGATAAGGGTTTGCCGAACTATCTGGGAATCTAAACTCCATTCTCTTTGCCTTCTCTCCGCTATTGTATGGGATTCTAATACTTGCACTTCTATTTTGTGCTGAATATGTAAGGATACTTGGTGCTTCAAAGCCCGGAATTAGTCTTTTATAAGAGTTTGTAGAAGCATTTGTAAAAGCTGCTAAACCTCTAGCATGCTTTAATACGCCCCCTAAAAAGTGCATTGATAGCTCACTCATGCCCTCATAAGAATCTCCTGCAAAAAGATTCTTTCCATTTTTCCAAATGCTTATATGAGTATGCATTCCGCTTCCATTGTCATTATAAAGTGGCTTTGGCATGAAGGTTGCAGTTTTACCATTTAGGTGGGCTACCATTTTTACGACATATTTTAACTTTTGGACATTATCAGCAGCCTCAAGCATATCGCCAAACTTCACTCCTATTTCGCCTTGTCCTTGTGCGACTTCATGATGCACTACAAAGGTTTCTAGTCCAACTTGATTAAGAACCTTTACCATTTCTGCTCTAATATCAACCATGCTATCTACTGGAGCTACTGGGAAGTATCCACCTTTAAGTCCTGGTCTATGACCTAGATTTACCCCTTCGTATTCTTTAGATCTATTCCACTCACCTTCTTCTGTGTCAATTTCATAATATTGACAATTTACAGAATCTTTCATTTTAATTGAATCAAACACAAAAAATTCATTTTCTGGTCCATAGTAGGCTACATCACCGATTCCTGTATCTTTTAGATATTGCATTGCTCTTTTTACAATACTTCTAGGACATTTTTCATAAGGCTCATTTTTATAAATATCCCAAACATCGCAAAACACAACCATTGTAGTATCGGCGGTAAAGGGATCTATGAAGTATCTTACTGGATCTGGGATTAGGATCATGTCTGATTTATTTACTGGTTGCCATGCGTGAATTGAGCTACCATCAAATGGGATTCCTTCAAAGCTACTCTCATCAATACTACTTGCACTAAATGAGAGGTGATGCCAAACTCCCTTAATATCTGTGAATCTAAAATCAATAAACTCTACTTCAAATTCTTTGCAAGTTGCAAAAAATTTCTCAATTGATTCCTTGCTAGCAATTGGTCTATCCATAATGTGTGTCCTTAAAGTTTAAAATTTCTAAATTTTATCAATTAAATGTTTAAAAAACACATCATAATTATTAAAATACTAGTTTTTTAGTTGTCATTATCATTGTTATAAAAATAATATTCATTAAATAAAATAAGTATTACTGATTCTCATTTTTTATTTTTATTCTTTAAGTTATTTTTTAAATGTAATAGCATAAAATTTATAAATTTCAATTTTAAGCAGGGCTTGTGAAACAAATTACAAAAGAAGATATAAAGAATTATAAAATTACTTCTGATGATTTGCGTTTTATTTCAAAATACTTTAGCATAATACATCACTCAAAGGGAAGGATTCGCCTTAGGGTTAGTCTATCTTTAAAGGGTGCTATAAGCGATAGTCAAATAAATATAGATAGTATTTTAGAGACGATAAAATCAATACCTGCAATTTTGGAGTTTAAGTTTAATAAGTTAATAGGCTCAATTACGATTTTATATGATAATAATATTCTTCATTCTAACTTTTGGGACGAATGGATAAATGGTGAGAATTTAGAGAAAATAGCAGATATTATTAATGAGTTTAAAAAGGAGATATAGTGGTAGATAATTTATTAGAATCTCTACAAAGAGAATATGCAGTTTATAACTTTTATGCCAACAAAATAGATTCTATTTCAAATATATTGGCACAATCACATATGTCGCATATTAATGCTATTAAAGTTAGACTTTTAGAGCTCAATGTTGAATCTAGCGAATATTTGGAGAGTAATTTAGTAGGAGAACCACTAGTTCTTGAAGAATCTTTAATTAGCTTTTATTCAAACATTGAATCGCTTGAGCAAGATTCAATTAACTTGGATCTTTTTTATAAAATTGAAGCAAACATTTATAACAATCATTTGCCACTATTACAAAATAGAGTTCCAAACTTAGCTACTCAATCTGTGCTAAACCAACTTAACACAGGTAAAGAGCTGATAGGAGAGACGCAAGAGATGCTATATAGACTTCAAAATGGAGAGCTATCTCAAGGTGAGCTAGAGGGGTTTTTAAATAAGCTAAATTACTCATTAATAGGTGGAATGATAGCTGGAGGTCTTGGTGCTATGGTATTAAATGAGTTTTTAAACAAAAATAAAAATGAGGAGGAATAGTTATGGCATTACCATTTATAGCTGGATTAGTTGTTGGGTCTGCAGTTGCAGTAGCATTTAGCAAAAGAGATAAGATAAAAGATGTATTAAATAGTAAAGAAGTAAAGTGCGTAATAAATAAAGGAAAAGAAATTTCAAAAAATGCGTATGAAAAGATAAATAGTGAAGTAGCTGATATAAAAGATAGTCTTGCAAATATCACCAAAACTACCAAAGCAGATGAAACAACTTTAAAGAAAACGACAAAGAGGACTAAGAAATGATAGTGAATACAGGTGCTAAAAGATCTGTTGTAGGACATGCTTTTAGTGGTGCTTTTATAGGATTTATTTTAAGTAGTGCTTATGGATATTCTAAATATAAAAATGGTGAAATTGATAAAAATATTGCTATTAAAAACACTATAAAAGCAACAATAGAAGGTGGAATCGTAACTGCAAGTGCAATAGCAGCTACAAATGCAATAGGGGATATAAATAAAACTCCACTGCAAAGCACAATAGAGGCAGTATCTTATGTGGGGGTAGGCATAGCAGGTGCTTATGGCGTAGATAAGATATTAAATAAAGACATAAAACTAATAAAGGAATAAAATGGCATTACCAAACAAAAACAATCCATACATAAACAAAAATAATCAAAATTCAAATACAACAAATGACATTGGCGGAATCTTCGGCAATCAAGATTCTCAAAGAGATTTTATAAAAGGTGCTCTAATAGGTGCTGTTGCTACTTTTCTTTTGACAAATGAGAATGCACAAAGGACACTTTTTAAGGGATTTGCAAAGGTGAGTGAGTTATTTGAAGCTGGTATTGAAGAGCTAAAAGAACGATATGAAGATGCAAAAGCAGAAGTAAAACAGGACTAAAATTTGTATAAAAATAACGAACATGCTTTACTATTAAGCATAATCCATAGCACAAAGTCTAGGGCTAGATTCAAGTATGTAACTCTTAATGGCTTTAAGGTAAATCCATTGCAATTAAGAGTTGAGCTAGACAAGATAGAAGGGATATATAGCGTTAGGGTTAATTCTATTTTGAATAATATTATTGTCGAATATTCTGGTGATTTATTAGAGATTCAAAATAGAATCTACAAGGTGCTTTCAAAGCAGATTACTATTTCCAATAAACATAATGAAGAAAGTTACATTGCCCTAAGAGATGAGATTCCAAGTAGTGCAGAGGTTGTTAGAGCAGGAACTGCACTCATTTCTTCATCTATTGTTAATAATAAGCCAACACAAATGGGGTTTTCGCTTATTGCTTGTTTCCCACTTTTGTTTAGTGGGATTAGAGAGACTATGGAGAGCGGACTTACTTCACGCACACTAGAAGCTATGGCGGTTGCTATTTCACTTTACTTGCAGGATTTCAAAACAGCAAATTCTACAAATTTTATGCTTGCACTTGGAGAGTATATTGAAGAGCTCACAATGTATAAAAGTGATGATTTAATCAAGGAGCTATCAAAGCCAACAGGTGGTTTAGCGTGGGTTGAGACTAGACATGATGATGAGGTCAGTTTAATACAGGTTGATAGCAATGAATTAAAAGTTGGTGATATAGTTGTCATTGGTGCTGGAGATACCATATTAGTTGATGGACATATTTTAGAAGGTGAAGCATTAGTAAATCAAATATCAATGACAGGCGAGGCTACTCCATGTCAAAAAAATAGAGGTGATAGAGTTCTATCAGGCACAATAGTGCAAGAAGGCAAAATAAAAGTATGGGCTGAAGGCGTTGGTGAAGATACTGCAATGTCAAAGATTAAAACCTATATTGAAGAAACTTTGGTGCAAAAGTCAAAAAGAGAATTAGAAGCCTCAAAAATGGCAGATTCATTAGTGCCTATTACCTTAGGACTTGCTACTTTATCATATGTTTTTACTAAAGATTTAATGAGGTTGGCTAGTGTTTTACAAGCTGATTATTCTTGTGCATTAAAGCTTACAACACCAGTTACATTTAAGGCTGCTATTTCATCTGCTGGAAAAGAGGGGATAATAATAAAAGGTGCTAAAAGCCTAGAAGCATTGCAAATGAGTGAGGTATTTATATTTGATAAGACAGGGACGCTTACTAATGGTGATTTAGAAGTTCTTAGTGTACATTCTTTTTCGCAGGAATTTAGCAGTGATGAGATATTAAATCTTGCAGCAAGTATTGAAGAGCATTACTTCCATCCAGTAGCCCAAGCAATAGTAAAAGCAGCTAAGGCAAAGGATTTTACGCATATCCACCATGATGAAGTTACATTTATAGTAGCACATGGAGTAAAAAGTGAAATAGGTGGGAAAGAAGTAATAATTGGAAGTAGGCATTTCTTAGAAGATGATGAGAAAATACCTTTTGCACCACATAGCATACGAATGAATGAGATTCTAAAAGATGGCGATACACCATTATTTATCGGTTATGATGGTGAGCTTTTAGGGGTTATATTGTTAAAAGATGTGTTAAGAGATAATGCAAAAGTAGCATTAGATAGACTTAGAGCAAGTGGGGTCAAAGAAATAATAATGCTAACTGGAGACACAAAGCAAAAAGCACAAGAAGTAGCTGATATATTAGGAATTAATAGATTTTATGCAGAGCTTCTCCCGACACAAAAGGCTGAGATTTTAGAAGATATTATGAAGGAAGGCAAAAAGGTAGCATTTGTAGGAGATGGTATAAATGATGCACCAGCTTTAATTAAAGCTGATACAGGTATTGGAATGTGTAAGGGTGCAGATATTGCCAAAGCTAGTGCTGATGTTGTTCTATTAAGAGATGATGTAGAATCTGTAGCTGATGCAAGAGAGTTAGCAATAATGTGCTTAAATAAGGTCAAAAGAAGTTTTAAGATAACAGTTGGTGTAAATAGTCTTATTTTAGGACTTGCATCACTTGGTAAGCTAACTGCGATTCAGACTGCATTTGCACACAATGGAACTACAATTGCACTTTTATTAAATGCATTACAGAGAATAAAGGTAAAAAGGTGAATTTTTTATTAATTATTACAACTACTCTAAGTGCTGTATTATCTGCTAAGACTATGAGTAATGCATATAGAAAATATAAAAAATCAAAGAATAAAAAGGGATAGAATGGATAAGTTAGAGACAAAAAGGGAAATAGCAAAGATAGGCATGAGTGTTAGTTTGGTGCTAACTGCAGGAAGTGCATTATTTTTGAAAAATAAAGTTGCAAAGAACATACATGTAATTTCTGGAATCTCGCTTGTTGGATTTTCGTTATGGCATTCATCGCTATATCCAAAAGAAAAGCCACTAAAAACAAAAGAAAAGAAAGCTATTAAAAGTAGCACATGAGCTTGAATGTATTTTTAAGATTTTTTGTTTTATTTGCTGTATTTTTTCTTAGTGCTTGTGTTACTATCCCTAGCAATAGTGAGTTATCAAAGAATATACCAACAAGCTTTAATAATGAATCTCTAATACAAACTTCAAAAGACACCAAGGTTCTTAGTCCAGAGATTCAGCTATATTATCTATTTGAAGATGAGAATTTAAGGAATCTATATGATATAGCACTTCTTAAAAATATAAATTTGCAAATTATGCAAAGTAGAATCTTGCAAGCAGAAAGTGCATTAAAGGTCGCATTTAGTGAGTTTTTCCCTAAGGATAGTGCTTCTTTTGGTGGTTCAAAAAGCAAAGGAAGTGGCTTTCAAACACAAGCTTTAGGCAATCTATCTTGGGAGATAGATGTTTTTGGTAAAAATACTAATGCTAAAAATTCAAAAGAATCTCTATATAAAAAGAGTATGGAAGATTTTAGGGCTACGCAAATAACCTTGTTATCTGATGTAACTAGCTTATATTTTAATTTGCAAGAATATAATTTAAATATATCATTAACAAAAGAAAACATTACTCATTATGCAGAGCTCTTAGAGCTAACTAGGCTAAAAGTTGAAAATGGTTTGTTAGATAGCACAGAGCTTTTTACAAAGCAGGATTTATTAACAAATGAGCAAAATACGCTAGAGATTCTAAAAAAGCAGTTTGAAGAGAGTAAAAATGCTTTACTTATTTTGCTTGATCTAAAATCCCTTCCTTTTGTTTTAAGTCCTTCTTTTAGCTATAAGGATGATTTTTTATTTTCTTTTGAGAAGATTCCAGCGAATGCAATATTATCTCGCCCAGATATAAGAGCAAATATTTATTCTTTGTATTCTCAAATTTACAATAAAAGTGAGGCTTACTCATCTCTCTTTCCGATAATTTCAATTAGCGGTAATGTAAGTGAAGTATTGCAAAATAATAGCAATATAGCATGGAGTATAGCAAGTTCAATTAGTGCTCCTATTTTTAATAGGACACAATTAACGCAGAATTATTTTTTGCAAAATGAGCTTTTAAAAGAAAATTATTTGTCATTACAAGATTCATTAAATAATGCATTTTTTGAAATTGAAAATTCTCTTTTTAATATCAAAAATACTCAAATACAAACTAAAAACAATTATCTAAGATTTAAAAATGCACAAGATTATTTTATGTTTGCTACAAATAGAAGAAGTATAGGGTTAATTGATGAGCTTGAATTAAGAGAAAATAACGCATCATTAAATAATTCTAAGAAAAATTTGTATTCTTCTTTAAATGCACAAAGTCAATCTTTGATTATGCTTTTTAAGGCATTTGGTGGGAATTTATATATTGAGGGACAATAATGATTGAAACTAAAGATATATTAAAAAATATAAATCCAAAGAAAAACTACAAAAAGATAATACTAATTTATGGTTCTATTATTTGTATTATCTGTGCCGTATTCGGAATTTTATACTATATAAACACAAAAGCACCAGAGATTAATTATATAACTAGAGAAGTTACGATAGGCGATATAAAAAGCACAATTTCTGCAAATGGTTCTTTATCTCCAACAAATGAAGTAGCAATTGGTTCTGTTATATCAGGGATTGTATTAGAAGTGTTAGTAGATGTAAATGATAGAGTAAAAAAGGGGCAGATTCTAGCAAGAATAGATAGTGAGAGTATTGAACAAAATTTATATAAATATCAAGCACAACTAGGTAGTGCAAAAGCACAACTAAAGAGTGCAGAAGTTAGTCTAAGTGAAAAAGAGTGGAAATATAAACAATATAAGAATTTATATGAAAAAACAGGAGGTAAAACACCTTCTATTTTGGAGTTAGAGAGTGTAAGGAGTGAGTATAATTTAGCCATAAGTGATGTTGAGATTAAAAAAGCAAACATAAAAGAGATAGAAACAGCAATTGCTTCTACTCAAGTTGATTTACGAAACTCTAAAATCACAACCCCAATTGATGGTATTGTTTTAAGTCGTTCTATTGAAGTTGGGCAAAGTGTTGCAGCATCTTTTCAAGCGCCGGAGTTTTTTATTGTTGCAGAAAGTTTAGAGGAAATGGAGCTAAATGCTAGCATTAGTGAGGCTGATATTGGTAAAGTAAAAGAAGGTCAGAAAGTTTTATTTGGTGTAGATTCATATCCTAATAAAACATTTAGTGCTGTAGTAGATAGGGTAAATTTTGGTTCATCAAATACTAATTCTACCTCAAGCCAAACTACAAGTACAAATAATATAGTAAGCTATGAAGCAAGAATCTATGTTGATAATAGCGAGTTATTGTTACGTCCGGGAATGAGTGCAACCGCAGATATTGAAGTAGCAAGTGTAAAAGATGCACTATTAGTTCCATCTAGTGCTTTATATTTTGTTCCAAAGATAAGCATAGATTCAAAGCAAAAACCAAGTTTCAGCCTTTTTAGCCGTCCAAAGACAAGAGTAAAATCAATAAAACAAGTAGCAAATAATTCAATTTGGATTCTTGAAAATAAAGTTCCAAAGGAAATAGAAGTAGAAGTAGGTATAAGCAATGGAGAATACACAGAAGTAAGAAGTAGTGAGTTAAAAACTGGCATGAAAGTTATTATTGGACAGAATTGATGAGTCTTATAAAGCTAAGTAATATTCATAAAAGATATGGAAAAGGCACAAATGTATTTGAAGCACTAAAAGGTGTTAGTTTGGACATTGAAGCGGGTGAGTTTGTTGCATTAATGGGGCCTAGTGGAAGTGGCAAATCAACAATAGCAAATATACTAGGTTGCCTTGATAGTCCAAGTAGTGGTGTGTATGATTTTTGTGGTGTGAATGTAAGTGAGTTAAATATCAAACAAAAAGCACTTCTTAGGCGACATTATATAGGGTTTATCTTTCAAGGATTCAATCTACTTCCTAGAACCACTGCACTAGAAAATGTCGAGCTTCCTTTATTGTATAGACAGGTTCCAAAAAAAGAGAGGCTAAGAATCTCTATGGAAGCGCTAGAGTTAGTTGGATTAGATAAGTGGTGCAATCATAGTTCAAATGAGCTAAGTGGAGGACAGCAACAAAGAGTAGCTATTGCAAGAGCTATTGCATCAAAGCCATTATTTTTACTTGCAGATGAACCAACTGGTAATTTAGACACTAAAAGAAGTGTAGAGATAATGGAGATATTGCAGAATCTAAATAAGGATTCTAAGATTACTATTTTAATGGTTACCCATGAGAGTGATATGGCAAAGTATGCGAGTAGAGAAATTGTGTTTTTAGATGGCAAGAAGAAGTCAGACACTAAGGAAGATTCATGATTTTAAATGCATTTTTTTTAGCATTCAGACAGATTAAAAGAAACTTTCTAAGAGCTATTTTGACTATGCTTGGGGTTATTATTGGTGTCGGTGCAGTTATTATTATGATAACTTTAGGTAATGGGACAACACAAGTTATAACAAGTCAAATGAGTAGTTTGGGTAGCAATTTATTGCTTGTGTTTCCCGGAAGAGATCAAAGTCCTGGTAAAGGTGTGAGAAAAAAGTTTATGCTAGAAGATGCAAACTCACTAAAGCTACAAATGGGAAGCTTGGTAAAAGCAGTAGCACCAATTAGCACAAGCAGTGTTTTGGTGCAATTCCAAAAAAACAATACACAAACGCAGATTCATGGAATTAATAATGATTATTTTGTAGCAACAAATTGGGATTTACAATATGGTAGATCCTTTAATAGGGAGGATTATAGGGCAGGTAGTAATGTGTGTATTATTGGTGGAAGTGTGTCTAAGAATCTATTTGGCGATAATGTAAGTGTAGGCTCAAAAATAAGGCTTAGTAATATAGTATGTGAGGTTGTAGGTGTGTTAGAAAGCAAGGGTCAGGGTGCTATGGGCAATGATCAAGATGATATTGTGCTATTGCCACTTAAGACATTTCATAGAAGTATTTTAAAGAGCGATTCTTTATATAATATAGATAGACTAATGATTTCTTTGCAGGATAATGTAGATTCAAGTCTAGCTACGCAAGAGGCTACAAGAATCTTGCAAGAAATAAGAAAAATAAGAGAAGGACAGAAGAATGACTTTGAGATAATGGATACAAAGCAAATAATAGAAATGATGAAAAGTACAACATCGAATCTTACACTTTTTTTAAGTGCTATTGCTGGAGTTAGTTTGATTGTTGGTGGGATTGGCATTATGAATATTATGCTTGTATCAATTACTGAGAGGACGAAAGAAATAGGCACTAGACTTGCTATTGGTGCATTGCAAAGTGAGGTGTTACTGCAGTTTTTAATAGAAGCAATTACGCTTAGTTCCCTTGGTGGTGTTATAGGTATAGTATTGGCGTTTTTTGGCTCTTTAGCTATTACTAGTATTTTAGATATACCATTTTTGTTTGATTATATAATAGCGTTAATTGCATTTTTGTTTTCTGCATTTATTGGCATTATTTTTGGATATTTACCTGCTAGGAGAGCATCAAGGCTTAATCCAATTGAAGCACTAAGGCATGAGTAGTTATTTAACCTTGGAAAATACCGCTAAGATTCCTCCACATACAATAAGTCCCATACCAATAATTTCAAAGAAATGAGGAATTTTATCTCCCAAGATTACTCCTGCAAATGTTGCAAAAAATATAGTTATATAACTTATAGCCCCTATTATTGGTGGGTCTCCTAGCATATATGCCTTTGTCATATATATTTGTGCATAAGTTGATACAACGCCAAGTGCTAAAAATAATAAAAATTCATTTAAGTTTGGCATTACAAATGGCTCAAATAGTGCAATAGGATATGTAGAATATGGTATTAGTTGAGCTATTAGAGGCAGTATTGAGCCAAATAACATTAAAGATAGAATAATTACCCTTCCATCGTAATACTTGGCTAGTTCAGCTACTGATAGATATGCAAGTGCCGCTCCAATTCCACTATAAAGCCCTATGGTGAGATTCCAAAATGTAAATTCTATCTCTTGTGGATTGCTTATAAGCAAAATACCGCTAAAGCCTAGAAAAATAGCAACCCAAGTCTTTAGTGATACCTTTTGATGAATTAAAATCATACTTAAAAATGCAAGAAATATAGGAGAGGTATAAGAAAACGCATAAGCACTTCCAAGTGGCATTACAGACATATTATAAAAGTATGCCATCATTGCACTCCCACCAACTATTCCACGAAAGATAAGAACTAGAAGTTTGCCTCCTTTTTGCTTGGGTGGTTTAATTAGCAGTGCTACACCTAGCCAAATAAGACCAAATAGATTCCTAGCAAATGCTACTTCAATTACAGGGATATTGTAGCTTAGTTCTTTTACTATCATTCCCATAATTGTAAATAGTATTGATGCAATTAATATTGATCTTACCGCTATTTTTTCCATGTTTATCTTGCTTTTTGTTTTTAAAATCATACTACAAATGTTTGACAACTTAGCTAACTTCTTAGTAGAATTTGAGATTTTATTTTCATGGTGGAATATGGATAAATTTTATGCACAAATTGCGATAATTGGGCTACCAAATGCTGGTAAGAGCTCTCTTTTTAATAGATTATCTAAAGCAAGAATTGCTATTACTTCTGAAGTATCAGGAACTACTAGAGATGTAAAAAAAGGAATCGTAACTATAAATGATAGAGAATTTTTGCTCCTTGATACAGGTGGGCTAGATGATGGTAAGCTAGAAGAAGATTCTTTATTTAAAAAAGTTAGCGAAAAATCACTTCAAGCTGGGGAAGATTCTGATTTAATACTATATCTAGTAGATGGCAAAAGTGGTGTAAATGAAATTGATAAAAAGATATTTTATTCACTGCAAAAGAAGAATCCTAATATATTGTTAGTTGTCAATAAAATAGATAATGATAAAGAAAAAGATGAAGCTTGGTCGTTTATGGAGTTTGGAGCTAAAGAGTGCTTTTTTATATCTGTATCGCACAATAGAGGGATTAATGCTTTAAAAGAGGCGATTTTAGAGTCAATACAAAATAATCCAATTGCAAACTTGCTAGAAAATAATGATGATGAAAGCTTGGAGGAATTTTTAGATTCTAAGTTTAATGATGAGGTTATAAATATAGGGATAATAGGCAGAGTAAATGTTGGGAAAAGCTCACTTTTAAATGCATTATTACAAAAAGATAGAGCAGTTGTGTCAAATGTTGCAGGAACAACAATAGATCCAGTAGATGAAGAAGGTGAGATAAATGGTACTAGGGTGAATTTCGTGGATACAGCAGGGATTCGTCGTAGGGGTAGGATAGATGGATTAGAGAAGTATGCATTAAATCGTACAAGAGAAGTGTTATCTAGGACTGATATTGCAATTTTGGTTTTAGATGCTTCAGAGCCTTTTGTGGAATTAGATGAAAAAATTGCTGGACTTATTGATGAATATAAGCTTGGTGTTATAGTTGTGTTTAATAAGTGGGATATAGTGCATAAGGATTTTGCAAAAATAATGGAGGATTTTAGGTTTAGGTTTAAGTTTCTTGATTATACACCAATTATTACAATATCAGCAAAGAATAAAAGACATATACAAAAACTAGAAAATGAGATTCTAAAAGTTTATGAAAACTTCACTCAAAGAATCCCGACTTCAAAGATAAATGACTTAATAAAAGAAGCAACTGCTAAACACGCATTGCCAAGCGATAGAGGTAAGATAGTAAAAATATATTATGCAGTTCAGTTTGAAAGTAAACCCCCTCAAATAGCATTAATTAGCAATCGTCCAGATAGCATACATTTTAGCTATAAAAGATATTTAGTTAATTTTTTTAGAGAAAGATTTTCATTAAGTGGCGTAAAAATAATTTTTATAGCAAGAAGGAGAGGTGAGATGGCTTCTTTTAAAGAGAGTGAAGATTAGCGAGATGAGAAATCTAGCTCATAAGTTAAATTATTAAATTTAATATCCTCCAGTTGTTTTTTTATATGTTTGTTTTCTTCATTTAATGAATCTAGTTGTGTTTGGAGTTGTATTATATTTCGGCTTGTGTAGTATATGTTGTTTCTTATATATATTTTAGGTATGAATAACACTAGAGCAATAATCATAGCACTTAAAGCTATTAGTATAGTTTGGCTACTAAATGCTACTGTATTTTCTTTTGTATCTAACAATGAATCTTTTTCTTCTTGTGTTAGGCTTGTGTTTATTGTCTCTACCTCTTTATTGTCTTCTGCTTCTTGTGTGTGCTGTGTGTGTGGTTGTGCTTGTTTATCTAAAAAGTCCAAATTTTCTTCTGTTAGCTTTGGTTCTTTTTGGAAGAATCTATCAAACAAGCTTGTTTTTTGTATTTTATCTTCTTCTTTTAAGAGTAAATCATCATAATTCAAAATTAATTCCTTATAAATTCAAATGCTCTTAATTTAGCACTTCTTGCCCTATTGTTATTGCTTAATTCTTCTGCATTTGGTGTTATTGGTTTTTTATATATATTGTTACCTAATTTATGACTATTGCCACATATACATTTCATTACGGAACTAGGGCATATGCATGATTGTTCCCATTTTTTAAACTCTAGCTTTATCATTCTATCTTCTAGTGAATGAAATGAAATAATACCAATTCTAGATCCATGTTGTAGATTGGAATCTTTGCAGATATTTAGCATTTCTTGTAATTCTCCTAGTTCGTTATTTACCTCTATTCTTATTGCTTGAAATGCAAGTGTGGCTGGGTGAAGTTTGGCATTTTTAAAATTTTTTGCTATTAGTTCGCTTAATATTTTACTACTTTGTATTTTTTCCTTTTTTCTTGTCTCTACTATTAGTCTTGCTAGTTTTTTATATTCTCTAATTTCTCCAAAATCCCTAAAGATTCTTTCTAATTCAGTTGTTGAATAGTTATTTACAACCTCACTAGCACTAAAGTGTGAATCTAGATTCATTCTCATATCAAGAGTATTTGAAAGAAATGAAAAACCCCTCTCTAAATTATCAAATTGCATTGAAGATACTCCTATATCAGCTAGGATTCCTACAGCATCTTGTGAGGTTTGCAAGGCTTCTTTTAAGCCAGATGAGAAGCTGTTATTTATTATTTTTAGCCTATCTTTATATTTTTCTAACCTTTTTGTAGCTAGGTTTATTGCTTCTATATCCTTGTCTATTGCTATTATTTTTATATTTTTATATTTTTCTAGTAGTGCTAGAGTGTGCCCACCATATCCAAGTGTGCAATCAATTATAGTTCCTCCAGTATTTACTAGCTTAGTATCAAACAAATTTACAATTTCATCTTTTAATACAGATATATGAGGAATCATTCTTTCTCTCGTATTATATTTGCACCTAGCTTTAAGAACTTTTCTTCTAAATTTTCATATCCTCTATCTAAATGATAGATTCTATGTATGGTGCTTTCTTTGTTTGCAATTAGTGCTGCTAGTATTAATGCGCTTGATGCTCTAAGGTCAGTCGCCATTACAGGGGCACCAAATAGCTCGTTTTTACCATTTATAGTAGCGGTATTGTTTTTTAGTATTATGTTTGCACCCATTCTTTGTAATTCGCTTACATGCATAAATCTGTTTTCAAACAATCTTTCTTCTATTATGCTAACTCCGTTGCATTGCGTGGCTAGAGCCATGAATTGTGCTTGCATATCAGTTGGGAATCCGGGGTATTCTGCTGTTGATATTTCAAATGCATTTAGCTCTTTTGCAGGGTAGATTGTAATTGAATCTTGATTGTAGGTTAGTTTAAAGCCAATTTCTTCTAGCTTTGAAATTACAGCTCCAAGATGTGTTGAATCTATATTATGAAGAGTTATTTGAGAGTTTGTAACCCCAGCAGCACACAAATATGTCCCAGCTTCGATTCTATCCGGTATTACACTTATTTCTTTAAATTCTAATCCCTCACCGCTTGTGCCATATATTTCAAGTTCATCGCTTCCTATACCTTTTATGTCAACACCAGCTTGTTGTAATACTTCGCATAACTGCACTACTTCAGGCTCTTTTGCGACATTTAATATTTTGCTTTTCCCATGTGCCAAACTTGCAGCCATTATTATATTTTCACTACCAGTTACCGTTATTTTGTCAAAGTTAATAATAGCACCCTTTAGACCTTGTTTTGCTTCTGCTACTATATATCCATTTTCTACTTTTATATTTGCACCCATTTTTTCTAATGCTTTTATATGCAAATCAACAGGTCTTGCTCCTATTGCACAGCCTCCGGGTAGAGATACTTCACATTGTTTAAATCTAGCTAATAGAGGACCTAAAACTAGTATTGAAGCCCTCATTTTCCTTACTATATCATATGTTGCTTTTGTGTTTTTTAGATTATTTGTATTTATAATGGCAGTATTGTTATTAAAATTAACATCACTCCCAAGCATTTCTAGTAAATTTAGAAATGTCTTTATATCGACGACATTTGGGAGATTCTTAATTGTTGTTGTATTTTTTGATAATAAAGTAGAAGCCATAAGCGGAAGTGCGGCGTTTTTCGCTCCAGAGATATTTATAGCACCTTGTAATTTTACTCCGCCAACTATTTTTAGATAATCCATTTTTTGCCTTTATTTTTTCTTATTTTCTTCTCTGTTTTTTAGTGCAGCACCAACTATTGTTTCTATTTCTTTTTTGAAATTAGAATTTAATTTTACTAATTCTTCTCTGTGTTTTACAACTTCGTCTATATCAATGCCATTGCACCATGCAAGTGCAGATATAAAATCCATTCTATTTTGATAGTCTTTGCTCTCTTTTGATATATCACCAAAAGGCATGAAGTGTTTTTTAAATGCCTCTATTGCTTCATTCATACGTTCTGCAGATTCGTTGTTCTTTAGCCTTCCTATTAGATAGTTTATATCTTTTAGTAGCTTATCTTTATTTTCAAGTCCTGCTAGATATTCTTTTATTGCTTGATATGCGACAAACCCAGCAGATAGTCCAACAAAAGGCAGAAGTGTAAGTGCTAATAAAATCCAAATTAATACAAAAAAATCAAGCGTATGCAAAGTTATCCTTTGTATTTTTGATAAAACACATTTGTAGCTTTTATAAACCCATCTACGCTTCCGCAATCATATCTTGTTCCATTAAATTTATATGCTAGAACCATGCCATTTTTGCATTGTTCTAATAATGCATCTGTGATTTGAATCTCACCATTTTTACCCGGCTTTGTATTTTTTAGAATCTGAAATATATCTGGTGTTAGTATATATCTACCTATTACTGCTAGATTGCTTGGTGCTTCTTCTTTGTTTGGTTTTTCCATCATATTATCGACTACTATTATATTATTATCTATTTTCTTGCCAGATATTACCCCATATTTGCTTACTTCATTTATTTCAACTTCCTCTACAGCTACTATTGAGCAACGATATTTTTCATATATTTTGCACATTTGTTTTAATACAGAATCACCATTGTTATCACATAAGTCATCGCTTAATAATACAGCAAAAGGCTCATTGCCTATTAGGTTTTCACCAGTTAGTATGGCATGTCCTAAGCCTTTCATCTCTATTTGTCTTGTATATGAGAACGAACAGGTATTTAGTATTTTTCTAATGTCATTTAGATATATTTCTTTATCAGTGCCTTTTATTTGGTGTTCTAGCTCATAGCTTATATCAAAGTGATCTTCAATGGCTCTTTTGCCCCTTCCTGTAACTATCGCCATATTATATATGCCAGCACTCATGGCTTCTTCTACTCCATATTGCATTAGTGGTTTATTTACTATTGGTAGCATTTCTTTTGGCATTGCTTTTGTAAATGGCAAGAATCTAGTTCCATATCCAGCAGCAGGAAAAAGGCATTTTTTAATCATCATCACTCCTTAAATTAATTCAAGTAAATTATTTTTATACAATTCTAAAAATTGCATAGCAACTCTAGGGCTTTTAGAGCCAACTTGTGCAGCATAATTTAGTGCTTTTTGTTTTATAGATTCAAATTCATCTCTCTTAAGTTTTAGGGAAATTAATTCTAAAAACTCCAAGCTCCCATAAGAGTAGAAGCTAAGTTTAATTGGGAATCTATCGCTTAGTGAGATAGATTCATCGTCTCCACTAAAGCCATATGTATCGGAATTTTCATTAATTGACAAATGTTTTTTGTTTGTTGTGGCATATATTAGTATGTTTTGTGGGAATCTTTCTATACTTCCTTCTAGTATGGTTTGTAGCATTTTGTATTCTTTGGAGCTAGATTCAAAGCTTATATCATCGCAAAAAATTATTATTTTATATTGTGTGGTTCGTAAGAAATCCAGTATTTCAGGTAGCTTTTCTATATCGTGTTTTAGAATCTGACATATCTTTAAACCATGACTTTGGTATTTATTAAATATCGATTTTATAAGTGAGCTTTTACCACAACCTCTAGCACCCCATAACAATACATTTAATCCATCATCACAAAATAAAAACAATTCTGTATTTCTCTTTAGTATTTCAATTTCTCTATCTAAATTAAAAAAAGATTCCAAAGGTTTTGAATCTATATCTACTACCTCATGCAAATATCCACTAGAACGATATATAGTAGCATTGTATCTATCGAAATCCCAAGCTAGATTCATTATTTTTTGGCTTTTGTTTTTTTGGTTTTATTTATTAGTTTATTTTCTTTTTTGTTGTAGCTAAAAATTATCTCACCACCTTTGCTTAAATCTCCAAATAGCATTAAATCACTTAGTACATTTTTTATATCTCTTTGTATTACTAAATTTAGCGGTCTAGCACCTAGCTCTTCGCTAAATCCTTCATTTGCTAAGTATTCTTTAGCAGCTTCATCTAAATGTATGGTTATATTTTTGTTTTTTATTTGATTGTTTAAATCCAAGATATTTTTGTCAATAATTTTTAAAATCTCATCTTTACTAAGCGGATTAAATGCAATTATTGCATCAAGTCTGTTTCTAAACTCTGGTGAGAAATTATCTTTTATTGCTTTGTTAAACTTTAGTGAGCTATCTTGTGTAAATCCTAGTGTTGGAGCTTCTTTTGAGCCTACATTTGAAGTCATAATTAAAATTACTGATGAAAAGTCGCTACTAACGCCATTATTATCAGTTAGTTTTGCATGATCCATTACTTGTAAGAATAAATTTAAAACATCAGGGTGGGCTTTTTCTATTTCATCTAATAGCAATATAGTGTGTGGATTCTTCTTTATCATCTCTGTTAAGATTCCACCTTTATCATATCCTACATATCCAGCAGGAGCACCTATTAGTTGTGATATTGAGTATCTTTCCATATATTCGCTCATATCGATTCTATTGAAGTTTATACCCATTGCTTTTGCTAACTCTTTTGCTAACTCTGTCTTGCCAACCCCGCTAGGACCACTAAACAAAAATGAGCCTATAGGTCTATTTGGTGCATTTAATCCAGCTTTACTTCTTTTAATTGCAGTTACAATTTCTTTTATTGCACTATCTTGTCCGTAGATTCTGCTTTGCAATGTTTTTTCTAAATTTTTAAGTAAGCTTTTATCATCTTTTGAAGCGTCTATTTCAGGTATGTTGGCTAGTTTTGAGATCATTTTTCTAATAGCACTTAGACTTACTCTACCTCTTTTTCCTTCTAGCTTGTATGAAGCACCAACTTCATCTATGATGTCTATTGCCTTATCTGGCAAGAATCTATCATGTATGTATTTATTTGATAGTTCTATTGCTTCTTTTAGGATTTGTGTTGTGTAACTTACGCTATGGAATTTTTCATAATATTTTCTAACGCCTTCTAAAATTAGCAGTGCTTCTTCCTTGCTAGGCTCATTTACATCTATTTTGGCAAATCTCCTAGATAATGCTTTATCCCTATCAAACATGATTCTATATTCAGCATAAGTTGTAGCACCTATACATCTTAGCTTCCCATTTCCTAGCATTGGTTTTAGCAGATTGCTTGCGTCCATGTTGCCATTACTGCTTGAACCAGCACCTATTATCATATGTATTTCATCTATAAA
The DNA here is from genome assembly GCF_027859255.1 of Helicobacter ibis. Classification (NCBI taxonomy): domain Bacteria; kingdom Pseudomonadati; phylum Campylobacterota; class Epsilonproteobacteria; order Campylobacterales; family Helicobacteraceae; genus Helicobacter; species Helicobacter ibis. The sequence continues at coordinate 341,930 of NZ_JAQHXR010000002.1, read as the reverse complement.
TAAAATAACATTTTCCTTTGCTAGTATTTCATCTGTTAGGGCTTTTATTCTTTTTTCAAAATCTCCTCTATATTTCGTCCCAGATACTAATGCACCCATGTTTAGCTCATATATTTGATGACCATGTAGTGGATTGTTTTTATTATTTAGCTTTAATGCTAAGCCTTCTACAATAGCAGTCTTGCCAACTCCGGGCTCACCTATTAGGATTGGGTTATTTTTTTTCTTTCTTAGTAGGACTTCTAATGCCCTTTTTAACTCGAAATCTCTGCCTACTATTTTGTCTATTTTTCCATCTTTTGCTTCTTGGCTTAGATTCGTGCAGTATAACTCTAAGGCACTTTCTTCTTGTTTGGATTCTTGTTTTTTGGTGTTTATTACTTCTTCATTTTCAGTGATATATTCTAAGATATTTAGTCGCGTGATTCCTTGAGACTTTAGTAGTTTGGCACAAAAAGCCTTGTCTTCTTCTAGAATTGCTGCTAATAGATCGCTAATTTGTGCTTCGTTTCTTTGAGAGCCTTTTACATGCCCTATCATTATTTCTATCACTCTAGTAACGGCTAATGTCTCTGTTGGCATTGCATTAGTGCTATCTTGTTTTTGTAAATAGTGAGTTAAGTATTTGTGTATCTCTCTTTTTATTATTGATACATCTCCACCACAATCTCTTAGAATCTTTCTTACCTTTATATTATTTAGCATGGCTTGAAATATATGTTCTAGCGTTAGATATTCATGTCCTAGCTCTTTTGCACTATTTTGTGCATTTTGTAATACTATATTTAATTCTTTGCTTATTTCTATCATTTTTATTCTCTATATTTTTTCTAAAATTGCTCTTAGTGGGAACTGCTTTTCTTTTGCCATTTTTCTTACTTCTACTACTTTGGTTTCTGCTATATCATAAGGGTAGATCCCGCACATTCCCTTACCGCTATTATGTATTTGTAACATTAAGTTTAGAGATTCTTCAAAGCTTTTGTGAAAAATTGTCTGCAATACATGAATCACAAAATCTTGCGTGGTAAAGTCGTCATTTAGCAAAATAACTTTGTATCTATCTGGTTCTTGTAGTTTTTCTACTACTTCAGTTGAGTTCTCTAGTTGTGTTCTTGGCAATTATAGTTCCTTAGTTTTTGTTTATTATATCACTTTTCTATTTTATTAATGCACTAATTTGCTTGAAGCAGTCATCTTTGCAAGTTAGTAAAAATGAAAATAAAATGCTTTGTGTATTTGTAATTGTTATATTTTTTAGTGATAATTCTTTTAGTGCATTTTTGTGATTATTTTTATTTACACTTGAGCAAGAATCTTCTATTACAAACACATTAAACCCTCTATCTTTAGCATCTAATGAGCTCTCTCTTATGCAAATATGACTTTCTATTCCAAAGAATATTATATTTTGTTTTGCTTCTATTTCTTTGCAAAAAAGAGATTCACCAAATGCACTAAATGATAGTTTTTCTATAACTTTTGTATTTACATTTACTACGCTTTTTCCAAGTCCTTTTGGGTATTGTTCTAAAATGATACTATCTATATTTAGAATCTTTGAAGCTTCAAGCAAAAGATTAGCGTTTTTTAGTAGTTTTTCTTTTTTGTGCATTATGTTGTATAGCTTTTCTTGTATATCAACGCATACAAAAATACTACTACTAGAATCTAGCGTTGGCTTGGTTTTAAGTAGATTCATATTTATTCCTTTAGTATTCTATCCCAGCTTTGTGCAACGCGTCTCTTATCGCTCTCATTTGTATATTTTTATCAAAACACCATTTAGGTGCAATTAAAGTATCATTCCTAACTCCAGCACTTACCCTGTGTATTACAACATTTGTTGGGATTATTTTTAGTGTTTCTACTATTAGGTTAATATAATCCACAAGTGATATTGGCTTGTATTTTCCGTCTTTATGCATGTTGGCAAGTAAAGTTTTTTCTATTATATATAATGGATGAACCTTTATGCCATCACTTCCCCATTCAAGCACTTTTTTAAGGGAATTTATCATCATTTCTTTTGTTTCATTTGGGAGACCATATATTATGTGAGAGCATACTTTCAAACCTCTTTTTTTTGTTTCATTTATCCAATATTCAAACTCATCTGCATTATGACCTCTATTTATAAGCTCCAAAGTTTCGTTATAGATTGATTGAATCCCATACTCTATCCATATTTCTTGTTTGTTTTTGTGTTGTAATTCACTTAGAAAATCTAATAATTCCAAACTCACACTATCTGTCCTAGTGCCTATTGACATGCCTATTGTGTTTGGTAGTTTTAGGGCTTCTGTATAGAGTTTTTCTAGCGTTGCAAATGGTGCATAAGTGTTTGTAAAAGATTGAAAATAAATCATATATTTGCAAACACCAAATTTGTTTTTGTGAAACTCGCTTTGCCACTTATATTGACTATGAAGTTGTTCTAATTGAGTGTTTAGTAGCGGATTTTCCTTCATATTTGGATTCATTTTTATGGAGAATTTTGGCTCATGTTCTAAAGTAGGGGAGAAGCTTTCATTTTTACAAAATATGCAACCACCCTTAGCTACACTACCATCTATATTAGGGCATGTAAAGCCACCAAGAGCGATAGGAATCTTTCTAACCCTCTCGCCAAAACGCCTTTTGCAGTATCTACCAAATGTTAGCATTTGTTTCATAAATTGCCTTATACTATGTATTTGCCATCAAAGCATGCTTGACAGAATTTATAGTTGCCATCTCCTATGCTGTTTTTTAATCCTTCTAATGACAGAAAAGACAGAGAATTAGCACCTATATATTTGCATACTTCATCATTGCTCATATTGGCACTTATTAATTCTGATTTAGTAGGTGTATCAACGCCATAGTAGCATGGAGAGATTGTAGGTGGTGATGATATTTTCATATGTATTTCTTTTGCTCCACAATCACGCAAGATTTTTACTATTTGTTTGCTTGTTGTGCCTCTTACTATTGAATCATCAATAACAATAATTTTTTTATCTTTTATTATTTCTTTTATTGGATTTAATTTTAATCTAACTTTTAGTTCTCTAATTTCTTGTGTAGGCTCAATAAATGTTCTGCCTACATAATGGTTTCTTATTATTCCTAGCTCAAATGGTATTCCACTTTGCTTTGAGTATCCAAGTGCTGCAGCTACACCACTATCTGGCACTGGTATAACAATATCTGCATCTACTGGGTTTTCTTTTGCTAACTCCATTCCCATTGATTTTCTAATATCATATACTAATCTTCCAAACACCTTACTATCAGGTCGTGCAAAATACACATACTCAAACACGCAAGGATATGGGTCTTCTTGCATGATTATATGACTTTGAATCTTTTGTTTATCAAAGACTAGCATTTCACCAGCTTCAACATCTCTTATATGCGTTGCACCAACTAAATCAAATGCACAAGTCTCACTAGCAACTATATATCCTTTAGTGCCATCTTTGTTTGTTATTTCTCCCAAGCTTAGTGGTCTAAATGCGTTTCTATCCCTAATTACAAACATTTTAGTTCTACTTAGGATAATAAAGCAAAATGCACCTTTTAGCTTTGGTATAGTTTCTTTTAATCTATCTGTTAGTGTTTGTTGTTTTGATTTTGCTATTAGGTGGATTAGCACTTCAGTATCCATATGACTTTGGAAGATAGCACCTTCTTTTATTAGCTCGTCTTTGATTTCTTTTGCATTTGTTATGTTTCCATTATGAACTATTGCTACTTGTCCTAAGTCATAGTTTGCAAAAACAGGCTGTGCATCTGCACTGGAATCTTCTCCAGCAGTAGCATATCTATTGTGTCCTATTGCATTATTCCCTTTAAGGTTACATAGAATTTCTTTGTTAAATACTTCAGTTACCAAACCTTTGTTTTTTGTGATAAAAAGCTTTTTATTATCACTTGTAGAAATTCCGCTTGCTTCTTGTCCTCTATGTTGCATTGCAAATAGAGAGTAATAAGCTATATTTGAGGCGTCTTGTATGTTATAAACACCAACTACTGCACATTCTTCATTCCATGATTTGTAATTTAGATCACTCACTTACAACACCTATATATCTAAAGAATCGTCAATGCTATATAGCCCATTTGGTTGATTTTTTAGCCAAATTGCAGCCTTTATTGCACCTATTGCAAAAATATTTCTTGAAGTTGCTGTGTGTTTTAATTCTAAATATTCTCCATCTCCATAGAAATTAACACTATGAATCCCAGCAACATCTCCACCTCTTAGAGCCATAACGCCTATTTCATCTTTATTTCTTTCACCAATTCTTCCGCTTCTACCATTTACCATGACTTTATCTAATGATAAATTCCTAGCCTTTGCACAGCTGGAAGCAAGTTTTAGTGCAGTTCCACTTGGAGAATCGACTTTATGCTTGTGATGAGTTTCTACTATTTCTATGTCATAGTCTCTTAGTGCATGTGCTACCAAACTTGCTACTTTGTTTAAAATAGCCACGCTAAATGACATGTTAGTAGCACATAAAATAGGCATTTTTTGGGAGGCTTCTTTAATTAAATGTTTATGGTTTTCTTCTAAGCCGGTTGTGCCTATTACCATTGGCTTTGGTCTATTTAGTGCTACTTCTAGTAATTTGTTTGTGCCTTCTGGTGTTGTGAAGTCTATTACGACTTCACAACTATCTAATAGCACATTTAAATCGCTAGTAATTAGAGTTTCAGGTTTTACTGAGAAGTCAAGCTCTTTTCTGGCATATACTACCTCTAGTTTTACATCATCTCTATTAGAAGAGAGTTCGGCAACAAGCTTGCCAACTCTACCACCAGCACCAAAAACACCAATTTTTAACATATATACCTCCTATTTTGTATGCTCAATATATTCTAATACGCTAAGTGCAGCAATAGCACCATCAGAAGCGGCACATACCACTTGTTTTGGTGAATCTTCTCTTAAATCACCAGCTATAAATAATCCAGGAACATTTGTTTCCATTTTTAGATTAACCTTAGCGTTGCCATATTGATTTACTTCGCATAGCATACTTCCATCTGTTTGTTGCAATACAGAATTATTGATATTATAGCCAATTAGAACAAAGATTCCTGCTATGCTTAATTCGCTTTGATTTCCATTTTCTAAATTTTTTATTTTTAGCCCATTAACACCACTATTATCTCCGCATATTTCGGTAATTTCATAAGGAGTTAATACTTCAATTTTAGATTCTTTTTTTAGTCTCTCAACCGTTACAGGAGATGCTCTAAATTCGTTTCTTCTATGTATTAGGGTTACTTTTGAGCATATTTTAGCTAGATGTATGGATTCTTCTAATGCAGTATCACCACCGCCTAGAACGGCAACTTCTTTATTTTTATAGAAGAATCCATCGCAAGTTGCACAAGAGCTAACACCTTTTCCCCAATATGTATCTTCACCATTAATTCCAGACCTCTTAGGGCTACCACCTGTTGCTACAATTACAGATTTTGCCTCAACACTACTATCATCATTGAATATTACAACAAAATGTTTATCTTTTCTTTCTACTCTTTTTACTTCTTTCATTTCGTGTTTTAGCCCGAATCTAAAACATTGCTCCTGCCAAGGTATCATGAAGTCAAATCCACTTTTTACTTCAGCTACACCGGGATAGTTTTCTAATTCACTACTTGAAGTAATTTGTCCTCCGGGCATTCCTTTTTCAAACATTACAACTTCTTTTAAGCCGCCTCTTGTCGCATACAAACCAGCACTAAGACCAGCTGGACCTCCACCAATTATCGCTAAATCAAGCATTGTCATTCCTTTCTAAAGTTTATCAATTTATAAAATCCATCATTTTTGTAACTTTTATAAATCATCTTATTATCTGCATTTGCCTCTATATTGAAGCATTTTGGCATATCTTTTATGTCGAACTCAAAAATTAGTTTTAACATTAGATTCGTGCTTATTTTCAAATCAACAATTCTATTATCATCATTGTTTGCTAACTGATAAAAGTCAATTGCTAGTATATTGGCATTATTAGATTGCAAGTTTTTTGCCAAAAAATCCTTATAAGATTCTATATATGAGCTATAAAAGCACAAATTATAACTCTTATCCTTTGGGATAAATAGTTCTAATTTGTCATTCTTGCTTGCATAAAATGAATCTATAGAAAAGTTAATATGCGAAACAGATAAAAAAGAGTATCTATAATAAAGAAAAATCATTATTGCAAAAACAATAATAAAAGCAATAGGAAAGCCGGGACAACATTTCTTCATATCCCAGCCTCCTTTATTTAGATTAGATCGTCAAGTTTATTTTTTAGATCTTGCTCTGAAGATGCACCAATCATTTCATCTATTTTTTGTCCATCTTTATAGAAGTATATAGTAGGGATTGATCTTATTCCAAATTTTGAAGCTAAATCTTGATGTTCATCAGTATTTACTTTGCAAATTTTAGCCTTACCAGCATAATCTTGAGCAAGTTTATCTATTACGGGTGCTATCATTCTGCACGGACCGCACCAAGGTGCCCAAAAATCAACCAACACAACACCATCTTTTATGGTTTCATCATAATTTTCTTCTGTAAGCTCTATGTAACCAGCCATGAGTATCTCCTTAAATAATAATTTTTATCGGTCAATTATACAAATAATAACTTAAAAATTTGTAAGAAATTTTATTTCATTAACTCTATTAACATATTTACACTATCTTCATAGCTTATAGATTCATCATTATTTTGTTTTAGGAAATTTTCCATTCCTTCTTTTTTACTTATAGCTTCATCTAGTTCTTTATCATTCCCGCTTTGATATGCTCCAATTCTTATTAATACCTCATTTTCTTTTAGCATAGAATATAGTCTTCTAAATTTTCTTGCAGCTTCAATGTGTTCTTTGTTTGCTACATCTCCCATAAGTCTTGAAGCAGAGTTTAGCACATTTATAGGTGGATAAATTCCAAAGTCTGTAAGGCTTCTATCAAGCACGATATGTCCATCTAAAATACTTCTGCTTTGATCTGCTATAGGATCGCTCATATCATCACCCTCTACAAGCACCGTAAAATACGCTGTAATTGAGCCATGACCTTCTTCCTTTCCTGCTCTTTCCATTAGTTGTGGAAGAAGTGTTAGCACAGAAGGTGGATAACCCTTGCTTGTTGGTGGTTCTCCTAATGCTAGCCCAATCTCTCTTTGTGCCATAGCAAATCGTGTAACAGAATCCATGATAAATAAAACATCTTCGCCTTTTGCTTTGAAATATTCTGCAACACTCATAGCGGCAAATGCACCATATTTACGCATCAAAGGTGAATCATCACTTGTAGCTACAATAAGTACTGTATCAGTTAGATCTCCTCCTAGATTTTTTTCTACAAATTCTGGGACTTCTCTACCTCTCTCTCCAATTAGTGCTACTACTTTAATTTTTGCTTGTGCTCCTCTTACTATCATTCCCATTAGAGTTGATTTACCAACTCCGCTTCCTGCAAAGATTCCTAGCTTTTGCCCTTTGCCACAAGTTAGAAGCCCATCTATACTTTTAACCCCAACGCTAAAGACTTCATCTATCATTCCACGCTTCATTGCTGCAATAGGTGGTCGTATTATTGGCATTGACGCTTCAGCCCTTAATTCACCTTTACCATCTATTGGTTCGCCTAGTGGGTTTATAACCCTACCTAGAATCTGGGGTCCAACAGGTATTTGCAAACCTTTTGTATTTAAATAGACCTTATCTCCAACCTTGGTTCCTTCAACAAATGAAAAAGGTGTAATTTTAAAGCTATTTTCTTCTAAGCTTGTTACCATTCCCATGGAGCTTCCATATTCATTTACTATTTTTACAATATCTCCAATTCTTGGAGATAACCCATTTGCTAACAAGAATCCTTGTTCGACTTTTATTATCACTCCAAATACTGGAGATAGATTTAGGTTGTTTAATCTGTCTTTTAAGCTTAATATGGACATGGGAATCTCTTTAGTTTTTAGATTAGAAGTGAGATTTTAGTATATTTTTATTAAAATTAGAGCATTAACTTTAAGGATTTATATGGCAAAAATAAGTGTCTTTGGTGGCGGAGCTTGGGGATTAGCATTGCATTATGCTTTTGGTACAAACAATCAATGTTACATAGTTTCAAGGAGAAATCTAAATTTAGAATCACAAATAAACTTGAAACAAGCACAAAAGAGCGATATGTTTGTCGTTGCAATTGCTACTTCTGCTTTAGATTCATGGTTATCAAGCAATCCTCTTCCACAAGATTCAAAAATCTTAGTTGCTTCTAAAGGAATCTATAATGGACTTTTTGTGAGTGATATTTTTGATAAATATTATCCAAATGCACATGTTAGCTTTCTAGCCGGTCCCAGTTTTGCAAAAGAGGTCAGAGAAGGGCTTCCCTGTGCATTAAATATACACTCTAAAGATATAGAAGATTCAAAAAAATGGCTATCTTTGTTTCCTGATTTTATAAAACCTTATGCAGTTACAGACATAATTGGTGGGGAGATATGTGGAGCTTATAAAAATGTAGTTGCTATTGCAAGTGGTATTGTTGAAGGTTTGAAATTAGGTGCTAATGCTAGGGCTTCTTTACTTTCGCGTGGTTTGGTTGAGATGAGTCGGTTTGGTGAGTTCTTTGGGGCGAAGAGTGATACATTTCTAGGGCTTTCTGGTGCAGGTGATTTATTTTTGACTGCTAGCTCTACATTGTCTAGGAATTTTAGAGTTGGTTTAGGATTGGCAGAGAATAAACCATTAGGAGAAATACTAGAAGCTTTAGGCGAAGTAGCAGAGGGTGTATATAGTGCTAGAGAGATAGAGAATCTATCAAAAAAGCATAATATTTACACACCTATTGCAAGTGAGGTTGCATTTATATTAGATGGAAAGAATCCTATAGATTCAATGAAAGATTTAATGAGAAGTTAATTTTAAGAATTTATTGTATTCGCTCCAAGAATCTATCATCTTTGGTTGTGTGCTTTCTATATTTTTTATATGTGATTTTATAGTTTTGTAAAATACATCTTTAATTTCTTTGTTGTTTTTTAGGTATTCTAAAATGTGCTTTATATCTATTCTTTTTTGATTTTCTATTTCCAACTGATTTTCTATTTCTCTAGCCAAGATTCGTATATAGTTACTAGCTTCTGTAGCTAATAGAACATTATTTGCAAGCAAATTATAATTATTATGATCTATAGCAACTACAATATCACCTAAATTTAGAGAAAGAGCATTTGTAATATCAATCATATTTGCTTGAAGTTCAAATTTCGTGGTTAATTGTATGCAAATTATGTCGTTGTTGTTTAAACTATTAGAATTATTACAAAATCCATATTGTTTGATTAGTTCTAAATCATTTTGGTGTAACATTATGTTTATTGGTAAAAATCCATTGTAAGTTGAGATTTTTTTGCAAAATTCATTTTTGTCTTGTTCTTTTGGTGGATTGAATTTAAACTTTTCTGCTAGTGCTTTTATTGTCTTAAATGTCTTGTTTCCTGTAATTTGACTCACATCTACATAGTGTGTATCAACTTTTAGATGATTTTCTAATAGGCTATCATGAAATGTCATAAAACGATAAAAAATCCAAAATGGAGCTAAATTTGTGCTTGGAGTTTCCTGTAAATCATTTATAAATCCGTATTTAATAATATTTTGAGCTATCATTTTTGGATTATAAGTTAGATTTATCATTTTAAAAATTGTGTTTTGTGTTTTGTTGTTTAGATATGTCTTTAGCATGTTTATTGGGTCTGATATTAGACTTAATGCTTTGCTTTTTGGTATTAAATGGTAAATTTTATCAGAATCTGTTATTAGATTCCTAAGTGAGATATAGCAAGTTTTATTGTTTGCTTGTTTGTTATTAAAGTGTATTAACTGATTGTATAGTGCTACATATGTATGATAGGAATTGTCAATCTGATAGCTATCTATTTCTATGCAATCACATAATTTTAAAAAATATTTTAATGCGGTAAATCCTACGCCATGACTTCCAAAGCATATAAAGTTAAAATAATTTGGCAGTGGTATATTTAGAAAATATGCATCACTTGCATTTAGCGTTTTATAGTTTATGGTACTTGGATTTATTAGTGGTGGATATTTTAGATTCTCATATTCTTTAAAATCATCTGAGTTTAGCCATTTTATGACTTCATTTTTATATCTTATTATTGAATCTGCAACATTAAAAGAGATTCCATCTCTTATTATATTTTGCCCCCCCCCCCCACTTGGTTTTAGCTAGTTGGAGATATAGGGCATTATAGTTATTCATTAATATTGTTCAAAAATCTTATTAATTTCTTTTGGATCTGTTGTTTTCGTTAGTGCCAACATTAAAAGGACCCTTGCTTTTTGTGGGTTTAGATTGTTTGCACTAACAAATCCTTGTTCTACTTCTTCAGCACTTAGAGGCACTAAACCAGAACCAACTCTACTACTTTTTGCTACTACTATTTTTTTATCTTTTAGTAGTTCTATTAGATAATTCTTTTGGTTTTCATGTATGCTTCCAGCACCGCTACCAGCTACTACAATCCCTTTTGAACCAGAATTTAAGAATGCTTCAACTGCAACTTTTGAACCATCATTTGAGTATGTATATACAATATCAACTTTTGGTAAAGCTTTTAAACCCTTTATATCAAATGGAGATTTTTTAGTATGTAGTTTTATGCTATTTGAATTAAAAAATACTTTACCATCAACTATGTATGCTATCTCTCCACTATTTGGTGCTTTAAATGTCTCTACATTTAAAGTATGAGTTTTTGTAACTTCTCTTGCAGAATACACTTTATCATTCATGGCTATCATTACGCCTTTGTCTTTTGCTTCTTTTGAACTAGCAAGTGCAACTGCATTGTATAGATTCTTAGGTCCATCAGCACTTATAGCAGTTGCTGGTCTCATAGCACCTACAAGAACAACTGGTTTATTACTCTTTACTACTAAATTTAGAAAATAAGCAGTCTCTTCCATAGTATCAGTTCCATGAGTAATTACAATTCCATCTACTTTTGAATCTTTTAGTAAAGTGTTTATTCTATTTGCTAGTTTTAGCCAAATTTCATCAGTCATATTTGAGCTATCTATATTTGCAATTTGCTCTCCACTTATATTTGCGATATTTACCAAATCTGGCACAGCATTAATTAGCACATCTACACCAAGACTACCAGCTTTATAGCCTGTTGTTGCTAATTCACTTTTAGCTTCTCCTGCTATTGTTCCACCTGTGGCTAATATTACTACATTTGGCTTAGCAAATGCAGAAACTCCCATTGTAAGCATTAATACAACTCCTAACATTATCCTAAAAAACATAATTTCCTCCTTATTTTTTAGTTGAACATTAGATTATTACTTTTGATTTAAAAAGTAGCTTAATTTTGTTATTAGTTTATAAGTTTATCTTGACTGATAGTTACTCTCATACTTTATAATTACAATGTTATTTTATTTTTTAAGGAGTTAATATGCTTTTAGATTCTAATTTACAAGAAGCAAAAGAAGGTAAGAGAATAAGTGCTAAAGGCTATGCAGTTGCACATAAGAGTGATACTTTTAAGCCTTTTTCTTTCTCACGCCACGCAATGGGGGAGAGTGATATTTTAATTGAAATTTTATATGCTGGAATCTGCCATAGTGATATCCACTCTGCTAGAAGTGAGTGGAGAGAGGGAATCTATCCAATGGTGCCAGGGCATGAGATAGCAGGAAGAGTAGTTGCAGTGGGTAAAAAGGTAAGCAAGTTTAAAGTGGGGGATTATGCAGGAGTTGGTTGCATGGTGAATTCTTGTGGAGAATGCGAGGCATGCAAGGCTAGTAATGAGCAATTTTGCGAAAATGGCAAGGTAGTTTTTACTTATGATTGCAAAGATTGCTTCCATAATGATGAGCCTACTTTTGGAGGGTATTCTAATAATATCGTGGTGAGTGAAAAGTTTGCTATTAATGTCCCACAAGATGCACCGCTTGATAAAGTTGCACCTCTTCTTTGTGCTGGGATTACAACTTATTCTCCGCTTAAATTTAGTGGGGTCAAAAAGGGAGATAAAGTCGCAGTAGCTGGATTTGGCGGACTTGGTGTAATGGCTGTAAAATATGCTTTGCAAATGGGTGCAGAAGTTTATGTCTTTGCAAGAAATAAAAACAAAGAAGAAGAAGCAAGAGAACTTGGAGTAGCAAAGCTTTATGATTCTACACAAAATGTAAGTGAGAGATTTGATCTAATTATCTCAACTATTCCTACAAGATACGATCCTATGGAATATGTAAATTTACTAAAAAATGGCGGTGAGTTAGCAATAGTTGGGCTTCCACCTGTTGGAGAGACAATTCCAACTGATCTTACAAGACTTGTATTTGCTGCAAATAAGAAGGTATATGGCTCACTAATTGGCGGAATCAAAGAAACACAAGAGATGATGGATTTTTCTTTGAAACATAAAATATATCCAGAGACAGAAATTATAAACATTACGCAAATCAATGAAGCTTATGAAAACTTAACAAATGGCAAGGCGAAATTTCGCTATGTCATTGATATGAAGAGTTTGGAGGGCTAAAGTTTTGTTATAATCAATAAAAATAAATTTAACAAAGGAAGTATTATGCCACTATTAGATAGTTTTAAAGTTGATCATAAAAAAATGCCAGCTCCTGCAGTTAGGCTAGGGAAGGTTATGCACACTCCAAAAGGAGATGAGATTAGTGTATTTGATTTGAGATTTTGTAAGCCAAATGTTGAAATTTTAAGTCAAGAGGGGATACATACATTAGAGCATTTATTTGCAGGGTTTATGAGAGATCATTTAAATAGCGATAGTGTCGAGATTATCGATATTTCTCCTATGGGTTGTAGAACAGGATTTTATATGAGCTTAATAGGTAAGCCAACAGCAGAATCTGTAAAAAAAGCATGGGAAGATAGTATGAGAGATATTTTGAAGGTAAATGAGATTCCAGAGGCAAATGAATTACAATGTGGAACTTATAAAATGCATTCACTGCAAGCTGCAAAAGATATTGCACAAGATACGCTAAATAAAGGAATAGGGATTATGGATAATGAAGCCCTAAAATTAAACATCGCATAAGCGGTGTTTAAAAATATTTTTTAGATATATTTTTTATTTTTAAAAACACTTCTTCAAAATCTACTCCATAAGCTCTTGAATCTGCAATTGTTGTAAAAAAGTTAGTATCACTACCAAACCTTGGAACTAGATGCAAATGTATGTGTTCTGGGATTCCAGCACCGCCCTCTTTGTTTAGATTCATGCCAATATTAATTCCACTAGCACCAAATTCTTTTAATACACTAATACCTTTTTTGGCAAATAGATTCATAGCAATCCAAATATCTTCATCTATTGTTTCAGGTGAGTTTGTATGTGCATGTGGGATTATTAAAAAATGTCCTGGAGAATATGGGTATTTATTCATTACGCAAAATATTTGTTTATTTCTAAAGAAGACATGATTTTTATCATCTTGTTCAGAATCTTTGGAAATATTACAAAATACACAACTGCATTCTTTTTTGGAGAAATAATCACTTCTCCAAGGTGCATATACATATTCCATATCGCTTCCTAGATATAGCTTGGTGCATCATTTGCAAATAATATCAAATCACCAGCTTTCGTTGTTGATTTTAATATATTTTCAATATGGTTTTTATCTTTTATTATTATTTTTTGTGCTTTTGTTATGTTTTCTTTTAGTATTTGGGAGTTTAACTCCCCAGTAATAATTGCTACATCAAATACATCATTAATTGCTTGTGCTAGTTTTATATTTGATTCTTCATTGCTCTCTATCAAGCCCGGTGTTACTATTATTTTTTTGTTATCGTGTAATGAAGATAGTCTAATTGCCTCTAACATACCATCTAGATTTCCATTGTAACTATCATCTAATATTAGCTTGTCATTAACCATGATTTTGCTAAGTCTGTGGTTAATTGCTTCTAGTTTTTGCACTTTTTTGATTATTTTTTCATCGCTTAGACCAAAGTCATGTGCAATAGCAATTGCAGCACCTATATTTATTATATTAAACTCCCCAAGAATCCTGGTTTCAAAGTTTAGTTTATTGTATCCTACATCTAGGGTAAATTTTGTCCCATTTAGCGTAGCTTCTACATTTGTAGGATTGTTTGGGAAATTTATTATATTGTGTAATTCTATTTCTGGTTGTATATTGCCACTATATATGTAGGCTTTTTCTAATCTTTTGCTTGTCAATATTTCATATTTTGTTTTATAGATTGTTTCTATATTTTTAAAATACTCAATATGTGCTTCTCCAACTTTGCCAACCACTACTATTTGTGGTTCTATTAAATCTACTATTTCTTTTATATCACCAACTCCTCTAGCACCAGCTTCAACTATGTATATATCTGTTAGAGGGGATAGGTTTTGGTTTATATCAGCTATGATTCCTGTTAGAGTATTTACACTCCTTGGTGTTGCATATACTTTAAAGTCATCATGTAATAGTTGTGCTATGTAATTTTTTAGACTAGTTTTACCATAGCTACCTGTTATTGCTATTATTTTTAGATTCTGCATATTTTTTAGAGTATCTTGTGCTAATTTTTTATATCTATTAAGCAGAATCTTTTCTACTAGAGATGATAGGAATATTGATATAAAAAGCGGTAAAAGATAGACTACTTGTATTGACTTAGAGTTTTCATTAATGCTTAATAATAATAATTCATTAAACATAATAAAAGCTATGTATATCCCAAAGAATCTTAAGATTCTAGCAGTTACAATTAGCTTTTTACTTAAGTTGAAAGCCCAAATGATTAATGCTACTACATACACATAAAGTGCTACATAATAGTAAATATCATTTGGGATTAATACAAAAAATATAATTGGTATTATAAAATAAAATAAATGCCATCTTTGCTTATGGTGCTTAAATAAAACTCTAAGAATCTTGTAGTGATACCATTGTAGATTTGTTATTACATAATAACCAAGAGCAATTAGAAATACCCATCTAGTAGCCATAATGAAAAAATCAATGCTATTCAAAATATAACCTTAAAACTCAAAAATAAATAAAGATTCTATCAAAAAATAAATTACTAAGAGATTAACAATCTAGCACTTTTTGTATTTTGTTAGCTTGTTGTAAAAAGAAGAAATGATCGCCATCTAGCTCAATAAATTTAGAATCTTTTATTTTAGAATGTATTATCTTGCCTGAAGTTAGTGGTGTTATTAAGTCATCTCTGCCCCAAAAGATAAAGGTCTTATTTGTAAAATTTTCAAAAATATCGCTAAAGTCCTCATCTACTACATTTTTAAATGTTTGGTATAAATTTTCATCTGCATTATAGACATCTTTTGAGCGGAGAGAATTTTTAAAGATTTTAGCTAGATTTGGTGCAATTTTATTTAGTATTTTTGTAACTGCTATTTTACTTCTTACTTTTATGCTTTTTTGTGTCTTTATTCCTGCACTACTTAGCAATACTAGAATCTTTGGGTTTAAGAGTGTGGCTACTTTACCACCAAAGCTATGACCTATTATCATATTTGGGGTTATTTCTAGCGAGTTTAGTAGTTCTTGTATTATTGTTGCATATTGTATTGTGTGTAGCGATATTGGTAAGTTTGACTTCCCAAAGCCCGGCATATCTACATATAAATGGCAATAATCATTTAAAGTATTTTTAAAAGCTTGTTTCATTATGTCCTTATTTGAGCCCCAACCATGCAAAAATATTATAGTATTTGATTTGTTGTTTATGTTTGTAAGTTCGTATGAGATTTCAAACTCTGCTTGTAATGCTTTTATAACTTTTTGTGCCACTATTTACCTTTTGCAACTTTGATTTCATTTAAAAATTTATATGTTGCTTTTATGTTATTTGGTTTTGGTAGGCTTGTTGAGATTTTATTTAGTGTTGTAGGGAAGTCAGCAAAAAGATAGTTTGCTAGGCTTCCGGGTATTGGATTTATTTCATTTAGATAGCATGTATTGTTGTGTATAAAAAAATCACATCTAATAACAGCGCCTTCAAATAAATTAGTATATATCTTAGAGAAATTATCCTTTAGCATATTTTCTACTTCGGTAGTTATGTCGGCTTGTTGTGTATTTGTGGTTCGTGAAAAGTCTAGATATTTTTTATTGAAGTCCAAAAATTCATCTTTTTTTGGTTCTTCTACAAATGAAAAGTGTAACTCTTTATTTGCGAAAAATCCCGCTAGATTATATTCTTTAATATTTGGTATAAAAGATTCAATTATGACTTTTTTGTCATATTCAAATGCCTTATCAAGTGAGTATTCTAATTCTTCTTTATTTTTTACAATAGAGATTCCTAGAGAGCTACCAAGTCTAGCCGGTTTTATTATGACTGGGAAATTTTCTACTTCTATTTTAGAATCTTGAAATACAACTTGGTAATCAAGTACATTTACACCTCTGTGATTTGCTAACATTTTTGTTAATTCTTTATCATAGCTTAAAATACAAGCTTCTTTTCTTGGGCCTATGTATGGGATTTCATAAAAGTCTAATAATGAAGCAATTGCACCATCTTCTCCATCGCCACCGTGTATTAAGTTTATAATTGTTGGTATTTGAATTTGTTTTTCACCAAAAAGTGTTCTTGTGAAGAATCCATTTTTTTTAGGATAAATTTTTGGCTCTTTTAAGTAGCTTTTGCTACTAAAAAATACTGATTTCATATTTTCTTTTTTAATTAAATAAAATTCATGGTTATCATCTAAAAATATAAAAATATCAGTATTTGCCAATAATTTTTTTAGAGCTATTGCACTGACAATACTTATTTCGTGTTCAAACGATTTGCCACCAAATAAAATAGAAAACTTCATCTTAGATCCCTTAAGCAAAAATAAAGTCTAAATTATACGATTTTTTTTGGAATATTTGCGTGTAAGTGGGATAAAATTTCATAAGGAATTGTTGAAAATGCACTAGTCCATGTTGTTGCATCATCAAAAATACATACTTCATCTAGCGTGGATTCTATGCTTATACAATCCATTGACGCTACTTGAAATATAGAAAATCCTTCTTTTGTTGTTAGATTGATGTCTTTTTTTATCCTAAATAGCCCATCTCCATAGCCTATATCATAGGTGCTAATTGTTAAATCTCTATCTAGCTTTGATACACCGCCATAGCCTATGGTAGAACCTTTTTTTAATGTTTTGCTTGATATTTTCTTAGCCCAAAGAGATGCGACTGGTTTTAATTTTATATTGTAGATTTCACTTGTGCAGTAGCCATAAAGTGCAATACCGATTCTAAAGATTGAATCTTGTAGTTCTTGTGGCAGGGAGCTATTTAGACTAGCACCTCTAAAAGCACCAGATGAGGCTAGTGAGTGGAATCTTGGAATTTGTATTTGATTGTCTTTGCATAGTTTTATAATTTCTTTTTTGATTTCTGTAAAATAATGGAATTGTCCATAAAATTCACTTCCAATTTCATCGGCAAATCCATTATGTGTAAATACGCCAAATAAACGCAGATTTTTGGATTTTATTATTTTTATTGCTTCTTTTATCTCATCTTTTGATATTCCATTTCTATGCATACCACTATCTATTTTTAATTCTATTGTCTTGTTATTTTGCGTTTTTTTTAATGTCTCTAAACTTGTAATTGAAATATACATATTATCTTCTGTTGCATTATCAAAATTTGGGTATAAGATTGTTATATGCTTAAATAGATGTTTTATTGAGTGTGCTTCTACTTCACTCTTTACAAAACAAGAAGTAATTCCATATTTATTTGCTAGTGTAGCCATTTCTATTAATCCATGACCATAAGCATTGTCTTTTAGGACTATGGCTATATTGTTTATTGTAGAATTAGTTTGACTAACTATTGTGTGTAAATTATGAGAAAAACTTTTTGAATCTAATTTTATATAAGGCATTGTGGTAACCCCCAAAGAGTGTTTAGGGGGTAGAAATTATTTTTTAGGTAATTTTGAAATATAATCTGCTACTGCCTCGATGTCCGCTTCAGTAAAACCTTTCACTTGAGCATACATAATAGCTTTAGCTCCGCCGTTATCAGCAGTTCCAGCTACATACCCTTTTAGTTGTGTTACTAATTCAGCTTTATCCATACCACCAATAGTAACATTGCCTTTTGAGCCAGGAGCTACTTTTTCACCATTTACACCATGACAAGCGATACATTTTTTATAAATTGCAGCACCATCAGCAGCCATCATACAGCCAGTTGCTAAAACGAAACCTAACAAAATCTTTTTCATATTCAAACTCCTTGATTAGAATTTAGTGTCTTAAGTTTAAAAACTCGAATATAATACACTTTGTATTATAAAACAACAATTAATTTTATGATTGTTAGAATGCTAGTTTTTAAAATTATTTTTTATGGTTAGATAAATGGAAAAAACGAGAATATTTAGCACACTTGGAGCAAAGACAAGAATCTTAGTTTTTAATATCGCTTCTGGTTTATTGTCTTTAGCCGGGATTTCTTATATATTTTATTCAAGCTTGACATATGATTATAATGCTTTTTTTACTCAATATAATCAGTCTATTTTGTATTTAGAAAAAATAAGAAGAATAACAAAAACGCAACAATATTATTTTCATCAAAAAACAGAAGAAGAGTTATCAGCAGTATATGATGAGGTACACAATTTGTGGAATAAGTATGCAAATTTACAAAGTGATTTAATGGATCAAAATAAAATTGCAAAACTAACTTTGGGGATTTATGAGCATTTAGTTGGTATTGATAGGAATTTAGAGAATTTAGAGATATTGGAAAATAGCCAACATAATTTTTATGCCATAGAATCCAAAGTTAATGAATTTTTAATTGAACTAGATAGAATCGCAAATGGTGGGTTTAATCATGATAGGCTAAATGACATTATTGATTTGCTTGATGAACAAATATATTTATCAATAGATAGCACATTGCAACTTATAGAAATAAGGCATGATAGAAGCAGTTATGTATATGATGCATTGCATAAAATAGTGATTGTTATTATGTGCTTAATTATGATTCTTACCTTAATGCTTAGTTTTTTGATATTACGAAACATAAAATCATTACATAATGCCTTAGAATTAAAAGTAGCAGAAAAGACACAAGAACTTCAAAGATTAAACGAATCTCTAAAAGAAATGGTAGAAAAAGAGGTGCTAGATAGCAGAAAAAAAGATCAAATCATGTATCAGCAATCAAGACTTGCAAGCATGGGTGAAATGATAGGAAATATAGCACATCAATGGAGGCAACCACTAAATGCACTAACATTACTGATACAGACATTTAAAGTTAAAGTAAATAATGGAAAGCTAACAAAAGAATTTGTTGAATCTCAAGTAGAAGAGGGCTTAAAAATTGCTAAAAGCATGTCTAGGACGATAGATGATTTTAGAGGATTCTTTTATGCATCATATCAAAAGGAAAGATTTAATTTAAAATCATCTATTAATGAATCTGTATCGCTGATTTCTACATTTTTAAAGCAAAAAGAAATAGATTTGCAAGTTATTTGTGATGATAGTATAGAAATTTATGGTTATAAAAGTGCTTTTTCACAAGTTGTGCTAAATTTTATAAAAAACTCTGAAGATGTATTTAGCGAGAGAGATATAAAAAACTCACATATAAGAATAATGGCTAAACTTGATAAAAGTGATGTTTTTGTGGGTGAAGATGTAGAATGTGTTAAAATATCGTTTGTAGATAATGGTGGTGGAATTAGGCTAGATGATATAAATAAAGTGTTTGAGCCTTATTTTACAACCAAGCATAAATCTGTTGGGACTGGGATTGGACTTTATATGTCAAAGCAAATAATAGAAAAGCAAATGCATGGGATAATTGAAGTTAGAAATGTAAATTGGGTTGACGATTTTGATTTTGAAAGTATTGCATGTGGCATTTCTATACCGCTAGATTTCGTAAATGGTGCGGAATTTATAGTCACAATCCCATTAAAAAGCGAATAGGAGAGGTTAGTGATTCCAAAAAGTAGTGAAAAAATGCTAAAAAAATTAAGAGTGTTATATGTCGAGGATGAGGAAGATATACTAAAGTTTGCTTCCATGGTTTTGGAAGATTATGTGGAGCATTTATATGTAGCACGAAATGGTAGAGAAGCATTAGAGATTCTAGGAAAAGTACCTATGGACTTGGTGGTGACAGATATTTTGATGCCAAAAATGAATGGAATAGAGCTAATTAGGGAGATTAAGAAAAACAGCAATTGGGACATTTCAGTAATAGTGGCTACGGCACATACAGAAACTAACTATCTGCTAGAGTGTATAGAGCTTAGAGTTGATGGATATATACTAAAACCAATTGATGTTGAAGAGTTATTAAAATGTATTTTAAGATCTGTTTTGGTGAAGATTCAAGCAAGCGAAATTGAATCTAAAAATATTTTATTTAATGCTATTTCTGTGTTTGTCGGTGGCAAAAAGATAGAAATAATAAAATATCTAATGGAAAATAGCAATGAAGATAATATTTTTTATGGCTCATATGAAGATATAGTACAAGATGTTGGGGTGAGCAAGCCAACCGTTGTTAAAACATTTAAGCAGTTAATTGATACTGGATTGTTAGTTAGATTGAAAAACAAGGTTTATAAGTTTCAGCCAAATATCTCAAAGTATAAAGACAATCAGAAGTAAAATCTTTAGGGTTTCATATGGAAGATACACAAACACAAGCTTTAGCACTGCGATATAGACCTATTAACTTTGATGAGTTAGTAGGGCAAGAATCTGTTAGCAGAACTCTATCTTTAGCTTTAGGGGGAAAGAGGCTTTCTCATGCTTATTTATTTTCTGGATTAAGAGGTAGTGGTAAGACTTCTAGTGCAAGAATCTTTGCTAGATGTTTGGAATGCGATAATGGACCTACCTCAAAACCATGTGGAGTGTGTAAAAATTGTGAAGCAGCAAATCCTCACAAAATGCGACATATAGATATAATAGAACTAGATGGTGCTTCAAATAGAAAAATAGATGACATTAGAGATCTAATAGAACAGACAAAATACCATCCAGCAATGGGGAGATTTAAAATATTTATCATAGATGAAGTGCATATGCTAACTAAAGAGGCATTTAATGCACTATTGAAAACCCTAGAAGAGCCACCACCTTATGTGAAATTTATACTTGCTACAACTGATCCATTAAAGTTACCAGCCACTATTTTAAGCAGGACACAACACTTTAGATTCAAAAGAATCTCTGATAGAAGCATTTTGGAGCATTTAAGATTCATATTACACAAAGAAAATATAGAATATGAAGAAGAAGCACTCTTAATGTTAATAAGAAGTGGTGCAGGATCACTTAGAGATACTCTAACACTACTAGATCAAGTAATAATATATTCAAACTATAACATAACAATAAATGCCTGTGCTAGTATGCTAGGACTTATTAATCCGCAAAGCTTAAGCGAATTATTTGATTTGATTTTTCAAGCAAATAAAGAAGAGGTATTACAAAGACTAAGTGGATTTTTTGATTATGAATCTGAAATGTTGCTTGATGAGATGAGTGTGTTCATAAAAGATAAGTTGATAAAAGGTGATGATAGTAGGTATAGCGTAATTATTGTTGATAGATTCTTTAGAATCATTTCTCAAGCTAAGCAATTATTGTTTTTAGGCAGTGATGATAGTTTTGTTCTAACTTTGGTTGTTTTTAAAATGATTGAATCTCTAAAGATTCAAGAAATAGATAAGGCAATAGAAAGTCTAGAAAATAGTGTGTTGTTAAAACAAGAAACAAAAGTGTCATCAAAACAAGAATCTAACCATGAGCTACAAGATACTACACATATGCAACATATGCAAATAACCTCTAATGATTTGTTTGTGCTTTTAGTTGAGAAAATTTATGAAAGAAATTATGACTTAGGTGAGATCTTTGAAAAAAATATTAAGTTTGTTAGTTTTGAAAATGGAATCTTAGAGTGGGTAAGTAGTGCAATAGATGATGATAAAGATAGACTATCTAAGAGTTATGGAGCTGTAATTAAGCCGCTTATCTTGGAAATCTTTGGAGAAAATACAACTTTAAAAGTTACCAAAGAAGAAATAAAACAAGAAGAAAATAAGGTGGTGCAAGATACAAAACCAACAACAAAAGAAGAAATAGAAAAAGAGGTTAAAGATATTTTAAATACGCCACTTCTTAAGGATATGCAAGACATCTTTGGCGTAACTACAATCAATGTAAATCCTCTTCCAAATAAGGAATGAAATGATTCTTAATGAAAATGAGTTAAGTATTTTGTGTGATGAGCTTAGGCTAAAAGATAGCAGAGGGATTTACTTGCTTAGTGGTGATTTGGCAAGTGGAAAGACGACTTTGGTTAAAGCAATGGTGAAATATCTTGGAAGTTCAAATTTAGTTACTTCTCCGACATATCTCCTATCTCATGTTTATGGAGATTGTATTTTTCACTATGATATTTATATGCGAGATGTTTTAGAGCTTTTGGAGCTTGGATTTTTAGAGGAGCTAGAAAAAGATGGTTGGCACTTTGTAGAGTGGGGAGATAAAAAATTAGCTACAATACTAACTAAAGTTGGGATTAAATACATAAGCATAGAAATAAAACCAAAAGAATGTGGTAGGGAATATATAGTATGCACAAATTAGAAGCAAAGAAACTAACAAAAATAATCAAAAAGACAAATATCATACAAAATATATCTTTAGAGGTAAAAAGTGGTGAAGTTGTAGGGTTACTTGGACCAAATGGTGCCGGGAAGACAACCAGTTTTTATATTATTTGTGGTCTTTTGTTTCCTACAAAAGGGAAAGTTTGTTTTGATAATAAGGATATAACAAAGCTTAGTTTGCATAAAAGAGCAAGACTTGGAATAGGATATTTGCCACAGGAATCTAGTGTATTTAAGGATTTGAGTGTTGAGGATAATTTACTTCTTGCTGCTGAAGTGTGCATAGAAAAAGAAAAAGATAGAATAAAAGTTGTAGATGATTTATTAGAAGAATTTAATATAAATCCTATACGTCATAGAAAGGGAGTTAGTCTAAGTGGTGGGGAGCGAAGAAGGGTTGAGATAGCAAGAGTGCTAGTTAAAAAGCCAAAGTTTATATTGCTTGATGAGCCTTTTGCTGGGGTTGATCCTATCGCTGTTATAGATATTCAAAATATTATTAAAAAGCTACTAAGCTTTAATATTGGAGTGCTAATTACAGACCATAATGTAAGAGAGACATTGAGTGTATGTGATAGAGCATATGTTATAAATAAAGGTGAGCTTCTAGCGAGTGGATATTCGCAAGAAATATACAATAATGATCTAGTTAGGAAGCATTATTTGGGAGAGAATTTTAAAGTATGAAGCTAAAAACTCAAAATACCACTTCATTAAAAACAAAGTTATCATCAACGCTAAAGAGTTGGTTACCTTTGTTACAAAGTGGTATTAATGAGCTAGAAGAAACACTGGATTCTATTTCAAAAGATAATCCATATTTTGATGTGAGATCAAATATAGCTACAAACTTCTCGTCTCATAAAAGAAAAAGAGAGGTAGCTAGGGGTAATAGAGGGTTTGATGGTGATGTTTTAGAGAATTTTTGTATCGCAGAAAGTGGGCTAGAGGAGGTGTTATTAGAACAAATTGTGCCACCATTATTCCCAACACAAAAATCACAAGAAATAGCAAAAGCAATAATAGAAAATTTAGATGAGTATGGATATTTTGAAGGTGATTGTGAGAGTTTGGCAAAGTCTTTAGAATGCAGTATTAGTGAAGTAGAAAAAATACGAAAGCGATTTGCATATTTAGAGCCAGCAGGTATTGGAGCTAGAGATTTGCTTGAATCATTTTACTTTCAGCTTGATAATTTAGATGTAGATGATGGTATATATGACTTGTGTTGTGAGATTTTAGATGATTTAGAAAAGCATGGCAAATATAAAAATGAGCCACTATATAAAGATGCAATGAGAGTTATATCAAGCTTTAAAAATCCACCTGCTATTGATTATTTAGAAGAAGAAAATGTAATAATACCTGATATTTTAGTCTTACAAGATTCTAGTAGTATTCAAGTGCAAATTAATGATAAATATTATCCAAGCATAGAAATAAACACTGATAAAAAATCCACTAAAGATGAATTTATAAAAACAAAAATCAAAGAAGCTAGGGATTTAGTTGATGCATTAGAGATGAGGAAGGCTACATTATATAAAATAGGGCTTATGCTTGTTGAGTATCAATATGAATTCTTTCAAGGTGGAGAGATAAAGCCTATGAAATTAAGAGATTTAGCTGAAGAATTTGGGCATGCACAAAGCACAATTTCTAGAGCTATACAAAACAAATATCTAGAGTGTAATAGAGGAATCTTTCCTTTAAAAAATTTCTTTGCTACTGCTATTGATGAGGATACTTCAAATGCAGCAATAAAAGAATTTGTAGCTGATTTAGTAAAGAATGAAAATAAGCAAAAACCACTAAGTGATAATAAAATTTTGGAGTTAATAGAAGAAAAATTTAATATAAAAATAGTTCGACGAACAATTACAAAATATCGCACACAGCTAAATATAGCTAGTTCAAGTGAGAGAAAGAAGTTGTATAAAATTTCTATAAATTAACATTTAATTCACATTTAATTTATAATATTTTTATCACATTTAGAATAAGGAGCAAGTTGTGAATAGGCTATTTAATATTCTGCTTATAAGTGGAGTTATGGTTTCAGTGGTATTGGCTAATGATTTTTCTAAAATTAGTGATAGAGAGTTAATCAATATAGCATGAAAAATTAAAGCAAGTGAAGTGCAAGGTTATAGAATTACAGTTCATAGTAAAATGAATAATATGAAAATGAAAGATGCTAGAGAGTTTAGAGAAAAAATATGCAAAAATAAAAGATTAGCTATGGATAATATGACTATGAAAGAATATAGAGCATATAGGCTTCAAGCAAGAGAGGCTGGATCGTTTGGCTATGGTGGTTACAAGCATGCTAGTGCTTTAGACATTAATTGTAATTCTAATTATAGACAAAGATTGATAAGTAGTGTGTTATGGCTAAAATAATGCTTTTAGAAGATGATATTGCACTACAAGAGATAATATCAGAATCTCTAGTTGAAGAAGGCTATGAAGTTACGTGTTGTAGCGATGGCTTGGAGGCTACTAGCATGATTTATGAAAATCATTTTGATGTTTTGCTGCTTGATGTTATGGTGCCAAATATGAGTGGTTTTGAGGCTTTAAAATATATAAGAGATTCTGGTGATATGACGCCAGCAATTTTTATTACTTCATTGCAAAGTATTGAAGATTTGGAAGTTGGCTTTAATAGCGGTTGTGATGATTATATAAAAAAACCATTTGAGATTAAGGAATTGTTGCTTAGGATTCAATGTATTTTGAAGCGAACAAATAGTTCTTGTGTTGTTGATTTCCATAATGGATATAGCTTTGATATGTCAGATGGAATCTTGTATCTAAATGGAAATGCACAAAAAATGCCTCTAAAAGAGAGAGAGCTTTTAAAGTTACTTTTGCAACATAAGCAACATTTTGTATCACTAAATGATATCTATGAGACGCTTTGGGGAGATGATGAGCCAAGTGAGCTTAGCTTAAGGGTTTATATTAAGAATCTAAGACAAATAGTTGGCAAAGAAAGAATAGTTACATATAGAGGCGAAGGGTATTGTTATAGCAATGAATGAGGTAAAGAAAGTCGCTTTAAATATTAGTCTTTTATATGCTTTGACAAGTTTTGTTTTTTTGCTGTTAGTGTTTTATATATTTTATGAACAACAAGAAATGGATTTACTTGAGCGTAGGACACTCGAAGTGAGAGATGTATTGCGTGAGCTTGAGGGTTCTTTACATGATAATTATGAAAACTTTACAGAGATTATTGATTTGTTTTCAAAAGAAAATAATATAAAAGTTGCAATCATTAGAGAAGACGGCAAGATTGTTTATAATAATACATTTTTAGCTAGAGAAAAGATTCAAGACTTTATTTATAAAGATACTGGAAATTTAGTGCTATACAAAGGTAGAAGTAAGCTGGTTATAAGTGGTGATAATGCACTTTTGATAACTCATAGATTCGAAAAAGGGTTTAATGAATATTTAAAGATGCACTATGGTATAAATAAAAATGGCAACTTTTTTATAGTTGTTGTAAGTGGTGGAATAAAAAGTGAGTTTATACAATTATTTAGTGTGCTTTTAGTTTCATTTCTTGTATCTCTTGTGATGATAGGATTCGTGGCGTATTTGTTGGTTAAATTTAGCTTAAAACCACTTGGAGATAAAATAGAGACATTAAATAAGTTCATAAGAGACTCAACGCATGAACTAAATACGCCTCTTAGTGCTATATTAATGAGTGTAGAAAGGATTAAAGTAGATAAGCTAGATAAGCAAGATTTAATAAAGCTAGAGAGAATAAAGACGGCTGCTAAGAGCCTTGAGAATATGTATCAAGATTTGATTTTTTATAGTTTTCCGCATTTGCAAGATAAGAATCTTGAAGACATAAACATGGAGATTCTAATAAAAGAGAGAGTGGAGTATTTTAGGGTATTTTTTGAAAAGAAAAATATAAACCTTTCTTTAGAGGCTTCACAAAGTTTTCTAAAGGCACATAAAAGTGGCATAGTAAGAGTGATTGATAATTTGCTTGATAATGCTTTAAAATATACCTCAAGTGGTGGGAATGTTAGTGTAAAACTAGCAAATAATACTTTAGAAATTAGTGATAATGGTTGTGGGATTGATGAAGAGTTGATACCTAGAATCTTTGAGAGATATTATAGGGCAAATGGTCATCAAGGTGGATTTGGAATTGGACTATCTTTGGTTATGGATATTTGCAACAAATATAATATAAAAATAATCTGTAATAGCATTAAGGGAAATGGCACTACTTTTAAGCTAAATTGGAACGCTTTTTAGATATAATTTAGGGCTTTTTATTAATTTTGTGGGGAAATTATGATTCAGGTTATTAAAGACGCGTTTATACAGACTTTTGAGGATACTCTAGGAAAGACACCGAAGTTTGTTTCGGGCAAGATGCTAGAGGGGTATCTCTCAAGTATAGATATAGTTTTAGAAGATGGTAGCACAAATACTATTACATTTGTGAGTTCAAAGGGATTTTTAGAGACTTTTGGAGAGGGTATGTTGGGAGAAGATTCTTTTGATGATTTAGCGTTAATTGATCTCTCGCAAGAGTTAGCAAATCTAACAATTGGTCTAGCAAAAGTGCAAGCAATACATAGAGGGCTAAACTTTAAAATAAAAACACCAAATACCTATGGTTTTGGTGATTTTAAAGATGATGGATATGTTGCGTTGCAGTTTGATTTAGAAGGGAATTTGTGTTCGCTATTTATACATAACTAAATAAGGATAAAAATGCCAGCAGATGAATTTACATTAGCTAGAATTCAAGCACCAAGACAAGAGGATTTAGCAAGATACCTTGAAGGTATTATGAATAATTATAGTGGTCTTTTGGATATGGAGGTTGTGTTTAAGTCAGAATTAGGTGCAGCCAAGATTCCATTAAATGAGATTTTGAAATTTGAAAAAGGCTCTATTATTGATTTACAAAAGCCTGCTGGTGAGAGTGTAGAGATTTTTATTAATGGTAGAATCATAGGTAAAGGTGAGGTTATGGTATATGAGAAGAATCTCGCAATTCGTGTTAATGAAATATTAGATTCAAATGCTATTATTTATTATCTAACTAGAGAAAGTATTAGCGTTGTATGAAGCTTGTTGTTTTATTTTGTCTATTTTGTAGCTTATTGTTTGGAGAGAGTAATAGCACAAAAGAATTTCCATTTGAAATGGCAAAATCACCATTAGAATCCATAAATTTATTTCAGTATTTTGGCGTTATTTTAGTGTTAGTTGGATTGTTGGTATTTTTGGTATATATTAAACGCAGGATAAATAATGAGAATTCTTTTAGATTCTTTAAGCCACAGGATAAAGAAGAAGTAAAGGTAATATCTGCAACGCAACTTTGCATAGGTAGCAAGTTGGTTATTTTTGAGAGTAACAATACTAGATATTTGGTTGTATTTTCTCAAAATGGTGCATTGCTTGTAGATAAGTATGATGTGAGTCATTTTGGAGATATGTTGCAACAACAACAAAATGAAAAATAATTTAATATCGCTTTTTCTATCTCTCTTATTACACATTATTATATTTCTGCTTATTTTTGTTCAGTTTAGAGATACTTTGTATATACCGCCTAAGGCAGGAAGTAAAGATGGCACAACTAGAATCTCAATTAAGGATTTTAAATTCATTCCAAGTGAAGTTAAGCAAACTAAAAACCAGCTTGTAGAAAATAATATAAATACTCCAAAACCACAAAAACTAGCAAAGCAAGATAGCAAACAAGAAGTAGAAAAAAAGGAGATAAAACAAGAAAAAAAGGCTATAAAAGATTCTAAAATAAAAAAACAATCAGAGCCACAAAAAGAGCAAGAAAGACAAATCAAACAAGCACAAAAACAACCAGCAAATAATGAGCTATCTAAAAGTCTAGCACAAGTGCAAAAACCAACACAACATAGAGAATCCCCATCTATTTATAGCTTTGGAACTAATACTAAAAAAGAGGTTTTAGAATTATATGGAGATGAAATATATTCTCTAAACCTTGATGAGCGAAAGTTTATAGAGGATAATTTAAGTAGTATAGGCAGGATTACACAGAGGTATTTACGATATCCTCAAGTAGCGGGTAGAATGGGGCAGAGTGGATATAATGTAGTTGAGTTTTATTTATACCCAAATGGTGATATTAGTGATTTAAAGATACTAAAAGATAGTGGATATACTATGCTTGATGAAAATAGTATCCACACAATTCAGATTGCTTATAAAGACTACCCATATCCAAAGGTCAAAACAAAAATAAGAATAAGGGTTATGTATAGATTGTATTAGCCTTTGTGTTTTAAGATTCTCTAAATTCTTTGTATTCTAGCGGTATTAAACAATCGTTCACATCTAATGGTGTATTGTAAAATCCAAAGTCATATCCAATTTTAAATAGTGTATTTATCGAATCTAGTTGAATATTATTTAGTGTTATTGAATTATTGTTTGCGTATAAATTCAAATAATGCTCCAACTTTTTATCGTCAACTCTTACAAGATTCCTATCTAGTAGCATTTTTGATAGAATCTTTTTTCCATCTATTGCTATTTGGACTGCTTTTGTTAGTGCTTCTTCGCATTTTATTGCACTATTTAGTGGAATTGATCTTCTAATTGACATTCCACCAAGCGGAAGAGGTAAGTTGTTTTTGTTTAAATCTTGCCAAATATCCCATATCTCACACTCAACTTCTAAACTATCATCAAAGTCTAAAATAGATTCATGTATTAACACTCCTGCATGTGCCTCACCGCTTAAGACGGCACTCTCTATATCTAGGAAGTTTTTATATATTATTCTTGCATTTTTGTATTTTGTCTTGAATATTAGAGCATTTGTCGTGTGTGCCCCGCTTAGTGCTACTATGAAGTTATCTTTTAGTTTTGTTCCCTTTTTTTTAATTAGCTTTGGTCCATATCCTTCGCCAAAGCTAACTCCAGTTCTTAGCAGACATTGTTCTTTTGCTATTAGAGGATATAGGGCAAATGATATTGCTGATATATCTAGTTCATTTTTTAGTGCCATTTCGTTTAGCTTTTGTATATCAAATGCGTAATTTTCAAAAACAAATTCACTACTTATCCAGCCAAATTTAATAGCATAATACATAAAAATATCATCAGCATCAGGAGAATGTCCCACTTTTATTGTTCTTTTTAGCACTTTTTACCCTTATGTTTTTGTGATTGATTTTATTTTTTCTATTATAAATTTTGGCTTTAAATCCCTCATGCAAGAGTGATAGTTTAAATCTTTTAATGGGCAGATTCTTTTTTTACATGGTTGGCATTCTAGTTTATATCCTAGTGTTTTTAGTGAGATTATGTGCGAGTTTTGTGAAAATGGAGAAGTCTCTCTATCATTTGTAGGACCAAAAATTGCAACACTTGGGATATTAAATGCAGCTGCAATGTGCATAGGACCACTATCATTTGTGATAAATAAATCTAGCTTTGAAATATATGTTATTAGCTCTTCTAGCGTTGTTTGCCCTGCTAGGTTTAGGACTTTATCTTTGCACATGGATTCTATATTATTTGCTATATTTATTTCATTATTTGAGCCAAAGAGCAAGATACTATAATTATTGTCTAAAAGATAGTTTGCAACCTCTGCAAAATAAGATTCTTCCCATCGCTTCGCACTGCCAAAGGCTGCACCAGCATTTATACCAGCTAACTTTCCTAGTGGTAGGTTTATAGGTTTATTTGGGTTTTGTAAATATAGTTTTGGTTGTATATTCTCTACCATATCTTTTACTAGATCATAATAGACAAAGACCTCATGAATTCCTTTTTGCTTGATTTTTGCATGTGTCAGGAGGAATTGTCTTAGTTCATTTTTATAGCCTATTTTTATTTTTGCATTATTGAAGCTTAAAAATAATGCTGATAGAAAATTATTTTGAAAAGTTATGGCAATATCGCTTCTTGGGATACTTTTGGCAATTTTATATAGTTTTAGGATTCTGCATTTAGAATCTTTACTATCATCTTCTATTAATGTTGTATTTTTGTGGTTTTTAAATATTTGTATCGAGACTTTAGAGCCAACAAGAAAGAAGTTTGAATCTTTATATGTTTTATATAAGGATTCTATGGCAAAGGTTGCCATTATCGCATCTCCTAGCCAGTTTGGAAGCCGTATTAGTATATTCATATTTTTAAAATTACCTCTAAAGTTTTGTTTATATGAGTGTCCATATCCAAGTTTTGCACGGAATTAAAGCATGATTGTTGGATTGTTTTTAGATGAGTTTCATCTTGTAGTAGCCTCTCTAGCATGTTAGAGCCACTTTGTATATCATTATAAGAATCCAAAATATATTCTTTATTAAATATTTCTCCTGCACCATTTGTTTTGGTTGTGATTATCGCGTTTTTATAGCTTGCAGCTTCTAGTGTTGCGTTTGAACATGGTTCATATATTGTTGGGAAGAGAAAAATATCACTAGCTAAGTAAAATAAATAAGCATCATCTCTAGCCCCTAGAAAATGCACTTTATTGTCTATTTTTAGGGATTTGGCTAGATTTTTGTAGAGTTGTAGTTTCTTTTCCTTTCCTATTACTATAAAACAATAATCACTCTTTAGTCCATCTAGCATTAAGAGTGCTTCTTTTAGTCCTTTTCTAGCATATCCGCTACCTACAAAAAGTATGATGTTTGTATTTTTTATATTTAGCATTTTTATGATTTGTTCTTTTGCTTCTTGTTTATTTATGCTTTGTGGTAGGTTTATGCCATTGTGGATTACTTTTATTTTATCTGTGTTTATTTTGTAGTATTTATGTATTGAATCTTTTATCATATTTGAGTTTGCAATAATTATTTTTGCGTTTTTAAAAAGCCTTTTTTCTATGTTTGTGTATATGAGATTCATTGGGTTAAAGTAGCTTTTTGTTTTTTTAATAAAATTGTCATTTTTTATCTCTAGCCATTCTTTATGCACACCATCACCAGCACGATAAATATCGCAATTAAGCACTCTCTCGAGGCTAAAGTATATATTGTTTGGGTTTTGTTTTTTGTAATTTTCATATTTGTATAAAAAGATTAAAAATCTAACAAATGAAGGTAAAAATTTTGTGATTTTGATTTGTATTGTTTGTTTTTCTTTATATGTGTTTGTTGATAGTATTTGTGAATCTTTTAGTTTAGTGCATATTTTATTTAAGTAATTTTCAGCACCACCGACTTTAGAGTTTTTGAATCTTATAAAAATTATATTTTTCATATTTTTTGTAATATCTCTTGTGTTATTTCTCGTGGAGTTTTATTGGCATTGATTATAAAATGGCAAGAGGATTTATATATTTCTTGTCGTTGTTCATATAGTAATTTTGCCTTTTTGGTATCGCTAAAGAGAGGTCTATTTTTTGAATCTTTAAGTCTATTTTCAATCTCCTTAAATGGCAAATCTAAAAAAAATACCTTGCCAATATCCTTTACATTACATACACTTGGCATGCCACCACCTGTGGATATTATTGAATTTTTTACATTGTCTTTTATGAAGTTACAAAATTCTAATTCTAATTTTCTAAAATACTCTTCTCCATATTTTAAGAATATATCTTTAATATCTAAGTTCTCATTGTTAGAAATTATAATATCGCTATCTAGGACCATTTTTTTTGTGTGTTGGTATAAGCACCTAGCAATCGTGCTTTTACCACTACCCATGAATCCTATTAGGACGATATTATTGGAATTCAATAGTAATTTCCTTGTCTTTTTGGTCTAGTTTATAATTGTATTGACCATCTAAGTTTAATGTAATTCTAAAGAAGTCTAAATGTGTTTGGATTGTTGCATCTGTTATTACAGGTAGATTTGTTGAGATTCCTTCTTCAAATTCTTTTTTTGTTGGGTTTTTAAAATCAAGCACCAATCTAGTAGGAGATGCAAGGGTGAAATTCCTTAGCAAAGTATATGGAGTTTGTAGATTTAGTGTTTGTTCATTTATTTTAAACTTGAATTTCTCTCCTAAAGTGAAATTACTATTTGTTGGTTTTTCTGTAACTTTTGGTTGCAAGTCTTGTTTTAGCACAAGTGGAAAATGCCAGTCTATATCTCCATCTATTTCTTTTTCTATGCTTGTAATTGAGCCATTAAGGTTTTGGTACTCTATTGTGATTTTTTTTAGCTTCCTTGCTGTTGATGGCAGATTTAATTCTGCTTTGCTAAACAAATTTAGATTCGGTGCATTTGATATTTGACCACTTTCTTTTGGTGTTATTTGACTTTGGAATGGGTCTCTTTTGTTTGCATTTTGTGTTATTTCTTGTGTGTTTGGCGTGGCTTCTTTTGATATTTCAGGGATTAAAGGATTATTTAGAGAATTATTTATAGGTTGCATTGTTGTGTTATTGTCATTGTTTTGTATTGTTGGTATTTGTGGTAGTGTTTGCGGTTCATTAGCAAATGCAAATGAAGTTATTAGTAATAAAGCAATTTTTTTCATTTTGGTTCTAGCCCCTTTAGTTCAAAGAATTCTTTTTGTAGATTTGCATTTTGTTCTGTTAGACTCCTAACTTCTTCTTGCATTTTTTGTTCCTTTTGGCGTAGCTCAAGGAGAATACTTAAAGAGTTTGTGCCAAACATCAAGTTTGCAAAATACACACCAATAATACATATTATTAATGCAAGACTAAGATATGGCAGGAGTTTATAAAACCCACCATTTACATATTTGTTACTCATCTTTTAAACAAACTGCTTCCTAGATATATCGGATTATGTAGTTCTTTTTCAATACTTAGCAGTCTATTATATTTTGCCATTCTCTCACTTCTTGCTGTTGAGCCTGTTTTTATCTCTCCGGTATTTAGTGCAACTGCAAAATCAGCAATAAAGCTATCCTCGCTCTCACCACTTCTATGGCTCATAATACACTTATAATTGTTTCTTTGTGCTAGTTGTATTGCTTGTATTGTTTGGCTTACTGTTCCTATTTGGTTTGGCTTTATTAAAATTGCATTTGCAATTTTCTTATCTATACCTTCTTGTAATATTTTTGAATTTGTAACAAATAAATCATCCCCTACAAGCTGAATCTTGTCTCCTAGCTTTTCTGTAAGGAGTTTCCAGCCTTCCCAATCATCTTCGCTTAAACCATCTTCAATTGATACTATTGGATATTTGTTAATTAGTTTTTCATAATATTCTACTAATTCTTGTGAGCTAAGCTCCCTTCCTTCACCCTTTAGTGAATAGATTCCTTTATCATTTACAAATTCGCTACTTGCTACATCTAGTGCAATTGCAATTTGTTCTCCTTCTTTGTATCCTGCTTTTTTGACTGCTTCTAGTATTATTTGGATTGGTTCTTCATTTGTTTTTAAATTTGGTGCAAACCCACCTTCATCTCCTATGCTTGTTATATGTTTAGAATCTTTTAGAATCTTTTTTAAGTGTTGATAGATTTCTGCGCTAGCTCTCATAGCCTCGCTAAAGCATTCAAATCCAACAGGCATAATCATATACTCTTGAAAATCAACCGTGTTATCTGCGTGGCTACCACCATTTATGATATTTAGCATAGGAGTTGGAAGGGTTAATGCACTAGCTCCACCTAAATATCTATAAAGAGGGATTCTTAGGCTATTTGCTGCGGCTCTTGCAGTAGCCATCGATACGCCTAGTGTTGCATTTGCCCCAAGCCTAGAGAAGTTATCACTTCCATCTAGTTCTATCATTAGGCTGTCTATTTTGTTTTGGTCAAATGGGCTTAGACCAACTAGTGTTTCATAAATCTCTGTGTGTATATTTTCACATGCTTTTAATACGCCTTTACCTAAGAATCTAGAATCATTATCTCTTAGCTCTAGTGCTTCTCTTTTGCCAGTGCTAGCACCACTTGGTACTATGGCACTGCCTATGCTACCATCACTGAGTGTTACACTTGCTTTTATTGTTGGATTTCCTCTGCTATCTAGCACTTCTTGTGCTTCTATATTGTCTATAAAAATCATTACTTAACTCCTATTCTTCTACATCATCACTAGCTGATAAATCATCTGCAATAGAAATTGATGCTTTTATTTTTTCTTCTATTTCTTGTGCTATTTCTGGGTTTTCTTTTAGGAATATTTTTGCATTTTCTTTGCCTTGTCCTAGCTTTTTATCCCCATAGCTAAGCCATGCACCACTTTTATCTACAATATCAAGCTTTACACCATAATCAATTAGCTCACCTTCCTTGCTTATCCCTTCACCAAACATAATATCAAACTCTGCCCCTCTAAAAGGCGGTGCAACTTTGTTTTTGACTACTTTTACTTTTACTCTGTTTCCTATATTTTGGTCGCCTTGTTTTAGAGTGGCTACTCTTCTTACATCAACCCTTACACTTGCATAGAATTTAAGTGCGTTTCCACCTGTGGTAGTCTCTGGGCTACCATATCCCATGACACCTATTTTCATACGAATCTGGTTTATAAAAATAACCGTTGTGTTCATTTTATGTATGACACCTGTTACTTTACGCAATGCTTGACTCATAAGTCTTGCTTGAAGTCCTACATGTTGGTCGCCCATATCGCCTTCAATCTCACTCTTTGGCGTTAGAGCCGCAACTGAATCTATAATAACTAAATCAATACCACCACTTCTTGTAAGCGTCTCTAAAATCTCTAATGCTTGTTCTCCAAAGTCTGGTTGAGATACTAGTAGATTTTCTATATCTACTCCAAGATTTTTAGCATATGTTACATCTAGTGCGTGTTCTGCATCGATAAATGCACATATACCACCATTTTTCTGACATTCTGCTACTATTTGTAGAGCTAGAGTTGTCTTACCAGAGCTTTCAGGTCCATAAATTTCTATTATTCTTCCTTTTGGGATTCCTCCTATGCCTAGAGCTATATCAAGCCCTAGTGAGCCAGTGCTAATGCTATCTATTTTTTCTACAGGTTTATCGCCAAGCCTTATTAATGCGCCCTTACCAAAAGCTTTATCTATTTGTTTTATAGCTAAATCTATTGCTTTTTGCTTGTTTTCATCAAGTGCCATTATTACTCCATTTAGCAAATTAAAACTTTGATTTTATCCAAAAAAATTTTAAAATTTTGAAAAACAAAGAGGTGTATTTGGAAAATAGTTTTATGCTTTTAGAATTTTTAAAAAACAGCGGATATTTAAAAAATCCTCCACATAAATTATGGTGGCCTAATACTGGAGAGTTTGAAGTAATACTTGGTGCAATTTTGGTTCAAAATACTCGCTGGGAACAAGCATTTATCGCTATTGATAAGCTAAGAAATAATAAGCTTTTATCATTAGAAAAAATAGCAAATATGAAAGAAATAGAATTACAAACTTACATAAATAATGTAGGATTTTATAAGCGAAAATCAACAAGAATAATTGCTATTTGTCAAAATATTTTGGAAACTTTTGGTGATTTTGATTGTTTTTGTGTGAATGTTAGCAGAGAGTGGCTTTTAGCACAAAAGGGCATTGGTTGTGAGAGTGCTGATTCTATCCTTTGTTATGGTGCTTTAAGAGATGAAATGGTGGCAGATAACTATACATACAAGCTTTTAAGATTCTATGGCTATGAGCTAGATAATTATGAGGATATAAAAGAGTGGCTAGTTAGTGGATTGTTAGAAAACTATGAATCTGTATGTAAGTTGTATAATAAAGAGATAGGATTAAATGAGCTATATGCTAGATTCCACGGAAAGATTGTTGATTATTGTAAAGATCATAAGGAGGTTTTATGTCAAAAATAGAAATAGATTCTTTTGAGCCATTAAAGGTATTTTTAGAGATATGTAATATTCCTCATGCTAGTGGAGAGTGTGAATCTCTAAGAGAGTGGATTAAAAATAAGGCATTAGAATATGGAGCTAGTGTAACTATCGATAGTGCTGGTAATTTGTTAGCTAAGAAGGGTAAGCCAAAGGTGTGTTTGCAAGGGCATATAGATATGGTTTATGTAAGTGAGAGTGAATCTTTTGGCATAGAGCCATATATTAAAGATGGATTTTTAAAGGCTAAGCATTCTAGTCTTGGAGCTGATAATGGAGCTGCACTAGCTTGCATGATATTAGCTTTAAGGGATTTTGATAATTTAGAATGCTTGTTTACCATAGATGAAGAAATAGGTATGATAGGGGCAAAAAACATTACGCTAGATATAGAATCTAAAGTTATGATTAATTGTGATAGCGAAGATATTGATGAGATTGTTTGTAGTTGTGCTGGTGGATATGATTTAGAGTGTAAAATAAAGTTAGAGCAAATAGAGATTCCAAGTGATTATAAGATAGTTGAAATATCAACCAATAAAGATAGATTTATAGGAGGACATAGTGGGATTGAGATACATAAAGATATACAAAATGCAATCTTATCCATATGCTATGTTGCACAAAAGTTAATTGATGATGGTGGGATATTAGTTGGACTTAGTGGTGGAGAGAAGCGAAATTCAATACCGACTAATGCTACTTTAGAGATTGCATTAAGGAATGATTATATCTTGGATATTGATACTTCACTTTTTGAGGTTAAGAATGTGGAGTTTAACAATATGGCATTTGTTGCAAATAATTTAATAAATGGTCTATTAAGTGTGAAAAATGGCGTTATAGATAGTGATGATAGTGGGGTTATTCTATCAAGCAATGTAGGAATCTTAAGGCAAATTGATGATGAGGTTTATGTTTATATTATGGGTCGTGGCAATAAAGAAAATAGCATGAAAGAAAATATACAAAACACACAAGAGATTCTAGGTAGTTTTGGTTTTGCTAGTAATGTAGTTGATTTATATAATCCATGGGAGAGGGAAGATAGTGAGTTTTTAAACCATGTATATAGGGTATTTAAAATCCATAACAACAAAGTTAAGATAAAAAGTATTCATGCAGGGCTAGAATGTGGAATCTTAAAAGAGAAATATCCTAATATTAGCTTTTTATCAATAGGTCCTAGTATATTTCATCCGCATTCTCTTGGAGAAAAAATGGATATAGAGAGTTTTAGGAAATTTTGGGCTGTTTTGTGTGATATTTTAAAAACAATTTGATAGAATTATGTAAATTAAGACTTTTATAGGAAATGGTGGAAGTATGAAAAAAAGTTTATTAGCTTTAGTTTTTAGCGGATTTTTGTTGAGTGAGCCTGCACTTGTAAATGGTATTGCATTCTATGTAAATGGTTCTCCAGTGACTATTTTAGAACTACTTAGAGTGCAACAAAGAGATAAGGTATCGCAAGATATAGCAGTAGATAGACTTATAAATCAAAGACTACATAAAGAAGAAATGGAAAAAAGAAAGATAGTAGTAACAGAGCTAGATATAGAAGATGAAATAAAATTATTAGCCAAGAAAAATAATATCACGCCAGATAAGATTAAAAGCTTCATAGAAGGTAAAGGTATAAATTGGGAAAGCTACAAAAATGAAATAAAATCATCAATAGAGGAAAGAAAGCTATATCAGGCAATTTCAAGCGAGAGCCTAAAGATGGTAAGCGATCAGGATTTGAGAAATTATTATGAAGAAAATAAAAATGAATTCTCCATACCGCAAAGCATTGATGTTGTGAAGTTTTATAGCTATGATAATGTTGCATTAGAACAAATTCTAATTAGCAATGGTAAGAATATACCTAAAAATGTAAAAAGAGAAAATGAAATCTTGCAAACAATGGCTTTAAATCCTCAAATTGTCTCTGCATTCACACAGACAAAAATTGGTGCTTTTACCCCTATTTTCCCTATTGGAGATGAGTATGTTACATTTTTAATAAAGGCTAAAAATAATCCAACTTTACTACCATTTGAAAATGTAAAAGAGGTAGTTAGGCAAAAAATGCTAGTTAGCAAGGAAGATTATTTAATATATGAGTATTTTGAAAAATTGCGTTCAAATGCAAAAGTAGATATTGTAAGATTAAAATAAAGGAAAAAAATGAAAAATATAGTTGTAAGTTTGGCAGTTGTAGGTGCGGTTATGTTTAGTGGTTGTTCGTTAAAAAGTGATTTAAAACAAGATGAGGCGTCTGTGAATAATGTAGGGCAATATAATTTTGATGAAATCTTAAAACAAAAGGAAAAATGGAAAATAGATACTTATAAAGTTGGTGATAAGACTACATTTTTAAATTATAAAAATAGTGAAGATTTTTATTTGTCTTTTAAAGAAGGAAAAGTTGTTGGCAAGGCAGGATGTAATCATTTTTTTGCAGAATATAAAATAGAAGGTAATAAATTTGAAGTATCTCATGCAGGAATGACTAGAATGATGTGTGAGGAAAAGTTAGTTCAAATAGAAAATGAAATAGTGGGTAATTTAACAAACAATACTAGCGTTATAGAGAAGCTAAATGACGGCGGTATTTCATTTAAAAATGAAAAATTGTATTTAGAGATAAAATAGGAGGCTAGCATGTGGCTAACTAAGTCCTATGAAGAGAAGATTCAGCAAGAATATAAAATTAAAAACAAAATAACAGAAGTAACTGGAGAGAAGCATACTTTAGAGCTTTTTGATTCGGAGTTTTTTGGGAATATAGCTTTTATAGATGGTTATGTGATGCTACAAAGCACACTTAGCATTCAAAGTGAGCTTTTAGCACATATTGCGGCTTGTTCTCATAAGAATCCAAAAAGAGCTTTGATTGTCGGTGGATTCAACATTGAAATAGCACATGAGCTAACAAAGCATGAAGGGCTTAGTGTTGATTTCTTGCAACAAGATTTAGATGTGCTAGAGACTTTAATTAGCTTTTTTCCGCATTATCAGAGTATTTTTAAGAATAATAGGTTCTCCCACATATCTCAAGATAAAGAAATGTTTATAAAAAAGAGTGTTGAAGATTCTAGCTTGTATGATATTGTTATTTCGCTAAACTCCGATGTAGCCTCATATAAGGAAGTATTGAGTGATGATGGAATCTTAATTTCGCATATGCCACATTTAATGCTTGAGTTTGATAAGGCTGAAGAGTTTTTGAGAGGTTTTGGTGATTTTAGGATTCTTATGCCTTTTATCGCTCCTTTGTCTTTGAGTTTGAAAGATTGCTACATGTTTGCCTCAAAGAAGTATCACCCAACTGCTGATATTATGCTACAAAGGGCAGATATGTTAGATGATTTGGAATATTATTGTGCAAACTTGCATCTTAGCTCTTTTGTAATTCCAAAATCAATCAAAAATAAGCTCTATGGTATTGTAAAAAATTGAAATTCAAATATGCAATAGCGCTAACTGGTGGAATTGGTAGCGGTAAAAGCACGACTTCATCGCTACTTAAGCTATATGGATATAGTGTCATTTGTGCTGATAGAATCTCGCATGAGGTTTTGGAGGATAATTCTTGGTTGGTTGTTGAGAGGTTTGGCAGTGAGATTCTAAGTTATGGCAAGGTAGATAGAAGAAAGCTTGGTGAGATTGTCTTTTCTAATAAAGATGTAAAAAAAGAGCTAGAATCCATACTTCACCCGCTAATAAAAAATAAAATAGAGATTCTAGCTTCTAGCTTAGAAGAGAAGAAATTCCCTTATTTTATAGATATACCGCTATTTTATGAGACAAGAAATTACGATATTTCTAATGTAGTGCTTGTGTATGCTAGTTTAGATGTTCGCTTAAATAGGATTATGCTTAGAGATAATATAAATGATTCTATGGCATTAAAGAAGATAGAATCTCAAATGTCATTAGATGATAAAAAAAACCTTGCTAGTTATGTAATTTACAATAATGGCACATTAGAAGAATTACAAAGTGAAGTAGAAAAATATATAAAAACTATAAATTAGCTTTATAGAATTTTAATAGAGATTTCCATATAATAAACGCTTATACTTTTTAAGAGGGGTGTTAGCTCAGCTGGGAG
This sequence comes from Helicobacter ibis, assembly GCF_027859255.1. NCBI lineage: Bacteria > Pseudomonadati > Campylobacterota > Epsilonproteobacteria > Campylobacterales > Helicobacteraceae > Helicobacter > Helicobacter ibis. Next base: position 301,287 of record NZ_JAQHXR010000002.1, on the reverse strand, counting down.
AGCGCAACGCTGGCAGCGTTGAGGTCAGGGGTTCGATCCCCCTACACTCCACCATATGCGTCCGTAGCTCAGCTGGATAGAGCAACAGGTTGCGGTCCTGTAGGTCGGGGATTCGAATTCCTCCGGGCGTACCACTTTCTCTGTTTTTAGGAATTCTATGAAAAACACAATAATCATTAGACTTGAGGGATCTGTAGTATCGCAGATAGGTTTTGTTGCATTATATAAATATCTAACAGATAAAGGATATGATGTTAAATTTGATACAGTTACAAATTCGTTTAGAAAAGTAAATAATGAAGCTACTTATTGCTATGATTCATTGTTGAGATTTATTTTTCCAAACTTAGTTTTTAACTATGCAACAAAAGAAGAGATAAATGAGTTTCAGCAATATAAAATAGAACTAATCACAAAGGAATCTATATATACACTAAAAGCACCTCTATATATTGTTGGATATGGTGATATGATGCCTTTAATTTTGATATATAGAGACTTTTTGATTGCTAACTTTAAAGCTAACAATGAATCATTAATGCAGTCTATATCTTTAGATTCTAATTCTTGTGCGTTTTATATAGATGATACTTTAAACTTGTATCATGGGAGTTATGGTAGAAAGTTATCTACTGATTTTATAGCTAAGTCAATGTATGTTATGAACTCGCTAAGCAGTAATATAAAATTTCATTTTTTAGTTCATGATTATGGATATTTTTCTCAATATATTGTGCCTTTTTTAGAAAAATTACCATTCATATCTGAGTTTTTTGTAACTTCATTAGAAGAGGCATTGTATTTTTCAATGCATACTGGCGGAATAATCTCAACTACTCCACTTGGTGCATTAGCAAGGATTCTATCTAATAAGTGTCAATATGCTATTTTTAGGGATTATAATAAAGAAATATTTGATAATTTTTCTAATTGTATTTTGATTAATGATAATGGTGGTAGATAATGGCAAAAACTAAAAAAACACAACAGATAAGTAAGAAAAAAATAAAATTGAGAATTGTTGATTGGTGGAATGTAGAGACTGAAGAGAATTTTTGGAAAGATGGAATTATAAAGAAAATTAATGAAAAGTTTGAAGTGGAGTACTCAAATGAACCTGATTTTTTAATATATGGTCCATATGGATATAGACATATCAACTTCTCTTGTCCTAGAATTTTTGTAACTTATGAGAATGTTCGGACAAATTGGAATATAGCTGATTATGGTATCGATTTTGATTATATGAGCTTTGGCGATAGACATGAGAGAATATGTTATATAGGT